>PWGR01000293.1 GCA_003554565.1 Clostridia bacterium | reverse complement strand
TGTATTGAGTCTGTCCGCCGTCTAGTGTAAGTGTCCGTTCATGCGCCGACACGGCAAACCCGGGAAGATGATTGAGATGCCATCTCATAAGTCATCACCGCGCCTTCGTTAGGTGTATCATCCAAGATGTTCTCAATTTCTGCGGTCCCCGGTGTTCCGGCAGCGTCGATGGTACACCTTGCGCAGGGCAATTGAGCGCCGAGAGATTCGCCATTTTCCATATCACGCACTCCTAGTAAACCAGGAATGCCCATCGAGGTCAATTATGACGTCATCCCTCAGTCCGCAGATTTCCCTTCGATTTCGCAAGTGGCTCCTCTATGCTTCTGACAGGTTTTTCTCCGCCGGCGGGGAAGGAGAACTGGGCATTTTCCAGACAGTGACTGGGAGACTGCGGACTGCGATAATTGGGGTGGCCACTCTACTGGGTGAGACTCTGTCCCGATCCTGATCAGCGGCTCGAGGCAGGGAGCGTGGCTCTGGATTATGCCCGCGCATACCCCGGCTATATCAATGGATTCGTCGAGACTGCAGAACGTGAAGGCGTGGCCCGTCAGCGCTGCACGCAGGGGCCCGTGAGACGGTCGAAGACACTGTAATCTGACCTGGTCTGAGAAACAGGCCGTCCCGGTGCACTGAGGGGAGTTCTGTTCATGGTGGAGGCGTCCTGGTGCGCCAGGATCATCTGTAACATCTTCGTAACCGGAGGCTGTACCTTTTCGTCATAAATGTGGGGTATCGTGTGAGATGTGCAGAACGAAAGGAGGTCGATTGCGATGATGTTCAATCCCCGAGTTTTCTGTGTGATTGTTGCCGTGCTGCTGGTTCTCATGACCGGGTGTATGCTGTCTGCAGAGGCTCCCGCTGACGAGAAAGCGCCGGAGGATGCTTCCGATGTGCAGGACTCCGAACCTTCCGAAGATGCGGGTGACGACCCGGGCACCGTGGATGATGCTCCGGGCGATGATGTGGAACATGTGTTGGTGCGGCTGCACATGCCGGATGACTCTGGTTTATGGCTTGAGGTGAAAGAATACGAGATAGAAATTGATGCTGCAGAAGACGAGGTGGAAACAGCACTGCGTGCGTGGCGCGAGTACGCCGAGTTCCTTCCTCCGGTGGAGCTTGACTTGTGGACGGAGGGAGACTGTGCCAATGTGTCCTTCGGTACATCGATCGAGGACATGGACATCGAGTATGAGGGCTTGATTGTGCAATCGTTGGTGAACTCACTTGCGAAAATTGACGGGATCAATTCTGTGCAAATTCTCATTGATGGCGAGAGATCGTACTCACTGGCTGGCCGCTCTTACATCGAAGAGCCTCTGGAGCGAGATGAATCGCTGGTGGCACGGGAGGATTTTCGCCCTATAGCACCAGCGGATCCGCGCCGGGGAGAACGTTTTCTCGAAGGCAATGTTCGCTCTGTTGATGTGGATGCTCGCGTTGTTGAGGTGGAAGTCATCCGGGAAGTGGGTGAACCCACCACGGCAACAATCAACCTGGCGGATGACGTGGTTGTTCACCAGCAGGTGGTAGACGGGGAGAACGAGGAAATAGGTCTCAGCGACCTTCAAACAGGTGCCCAGATTGGCATAATCATGACGGCAGATGAGTCCGTACGAGCCATAGTATCTCTGGAATAGTGCCCCGGCGCGGCTCACCACCGGCAGCCTCACCTGTGTGTCGCGCCGCACCGTTCTGTCCGGTCGGGACTCAATTGTCAATCTGCTTCATGACGTTTGACGGGTAGTCGTCGAGAACTTCTTCAATCTGGATGTCGGGTTCATCCACGAGGGCCACCTCGAAAGGCTCATCCTGAATTCTTTCCTCGGGGTCCACGACCACCCGCACCAGGGGGCTTCGCACCGAGTTATTATCCTGTGCCACCACTACAGCAAGCTCGCCGGTATTGAGGCGAACGATACTGCCCTCCTCGTAGTGTGCCACGCGTTCGGTGAAGTACTGCACCAGATCACTGTCCAGGTGGGATCCTGCCACTGATTCGAGAATCTCGACAGCTTCTGCGGGTTTCATTCGCTTGCGGTAAGCCCGATCGCTCGTCACCGCGTCGTAGACATCTGCCACGGCCACGATCCGGCTCGCCGGGTCGAGCTCCTGGCCGGAGATTCCCTCCGGATATCCACTTCCGTCGACTCTTTCATGATGGTATAGTGCGATCTCCGGGGCCAGAGATTCAGAGACGAATTCGTTGAGTATGTTGTGACCCGCCGTCGGGTGTCTTTTGACAATTTCGAACTCCTCATATGTCAGTGAATCGGGTTTGCATAGGATTTCTTTGGGTATCACCAGCTTGCCCACATCGTGCAGCATGGCACCGTGTCCAAGCTGCGGGTCATCCAACCGGCTGAATTTGTCCCGGGCGGGGGTGCTCTCCTTGATAACCAGAGAAAGCACGCACACGTTTACGCAGTGCTCGAAGGTGTAGTTGTCAATGCTCTTGATGGATGTGAGGTTGAGTATCAAATCTTCCTGTCCTTGCAGCTCGTCCAGTATTTTTGTGACAGCATTGTTGATGGAGTTGGTGTCGACTGATTGCCCGTCCACTATTTTCTCGCTGAAGTTGCGGATAGCACCTGTGGCAGCGCGACGTGTCTCATTGCTTATGGTCTGCGTCGGCTCCACATCGGGAGCGAGCTCATTCAAGACATAGACGCTCTTGAATCCCTTGGTATGCAGCCGTCTGACGTAACTGGCCGTAAGTTTGACTCCGCGACGCAGGAGGATCCTCCCGATCTCGTCGTACAGGTTCTCACCCAGCACGCGCCCAACAGCTCCATCAGAAAGCTCGACGAGATGCATTGATATCTCTCCTCTCGCGCCCGGAGTCTGGGGGATGCGGACTGCAAACTGACCGCAGGCAACTCCTTCTAAGGATAACCCTGTACTGCTACCGGCGGCAATCCCATCTAATGTGGGTAGGGGTTTCGTGAAGGCTATTACCTGTCGGCCCGGATACTGGAGCCGGCCACCGCGCACGCAAGCGTTGGGTCTGTCTGGCCTCGAGGCCCAGATCACGCTGTTCTCAGGGGAGGTAGCGGAGTGCCCGGATAGGCCAGAGGGGCGGCTGCAGGGGCACAAACTGACCGGTGAGCGTACTATCGAACATTTCTGCTGCGAATGCCAATCGGCATTGGAGCATCCACTCGCCCCGGAAGGGATCTGCCCGCGATGGGGCACCGATATAATCCCCGTTGGAACCATCAGCGGCCCAGCGCATAATGCTGCCCAGATTGTGAACATCCCGGGCCAAATCCACCGCCCCAAGTAATTGCAGAAGGTTGGATGCGATGCGCGTCAGGAGGGGAGGGGGAGGGGGTTTGCGGGTGTTGAGCTTTTCATAGCCACTCCGCACATGATCGGGTTGAAGTGCCAGCATCAGGGAAGTTTCATTCGTCCCGCCGTGCAGGTCCTCGATGTCCCCTGCGGATTCTTCCACCGGCCCGTTCACCTGCAGGAAGTGAGGATCTTTTGCGGTCATGAGGGCGAATTCACGACAGAATGGATTGACCAGGTAAAACCCATGGCGCCTGTAGGCGCGGCGAGCTGCCGCAGCCGCCGCCAGCAGGTGCCGGGGTCCTCCGTGATTATCTGCAATGAAGAGGTACCGGAACCCCTGTCCTGCCAGGGAGTCGGCGTATGCGAAAAGAACCCGCTCCAACGTCCTGGCAGGGACTGCGAGAGACCCGGTGCGCGGAAGGACGTCAGCTCCCAGATGCAGCGGTGGCAGTCGCACCGGCGTAAAGTCCGGGTGCCTCTTTTTGAGGATCCCGGCGTAGCGGTGGAGCAGCTCCTCCGAAATCATGGGGTCAGTGCCAAGAGGTAGGTGGGGCCCGTGTGCTTCCAGTGGACTCACAGTCATCAGAAACACTGTCCTGTCCCCATCTAACTCCTGCAGTTCAGGTCCCGTCAGATCGGCGTACTGGTGCAGTGATGGCTCCTCCTTCAAATTGCTCAGGGCAGGTCAATCTCTTTCCAGTACTCAATCAACTTTACCAGCTGTTCGAGGCGAGTCTGCAGTCCGCTCTCTGACGCCTCCGGATCAGCGTCTTTGGGGTCGGTGAATCCATATACGCCCGAGGAGGTGAACTCATGAGTGTCCCCGATATACGCCATGACCAGCTGCAGGCGGATTTCAGCATCGGGACCGTCGGGATCGCGGAGTTTTTCCACCTGCTCCGGGAATTTTGCAGTGGGCTCGAATTCCTCGACCCGTTCCATCTCTACCAGTTCGGGAAATAGAGCGAGTGCGGTTCCCGTTTCCCCCGCTCCGGCGTGCACATCAACGTGACGCAGCGTGTCTTTCGGATCTCTTCCGGATGAAGGACCGGGGGTCAGTACGATGCTTCCAGTTTCGCGCCGGGCCTTGCGGGCAGCATCATTGGCGATCGTTGTGTTTCCCCCGTGTGCATTCAGAAGTACCACTTTCTTGATGCCGTGATCGGCCAGGCTCTGAACGGTGTCAAGGATGATTCCGGTCAGGGTTTCGGCGCTGAAGGTGATCGTGCCGGGAAAACCCATGTGGTGCGGCGAATAGCCCGGCCAGCACGGCGTCACCACGATGGAGTTGGTCCGACGCGCAGCCCTCTCGGCCATTGCCTGGGCGACGTATGAATCGGTTCCGAGGGGCAGATGAGGTCCGTGCTGTTCTATGGACCCCAGAGGGACCAGGGCAACGGGGTTTGGTTCTGACTCCAGATACTCCTCAAACGCTGGGCGGGTAAACTCCTGCAGCAGTACCTTCTTCTCTTCAGGCATCTTGCTCGCTCCTCTCGTTGTCCGGGACACTACCTCCGGGTGGCAGATTCTCCTTGCCAGAAATCTCGTCAACTGCCAACCGCACCACGGCAGTGGCATCTACGGCAGTGCGATTGAGCATGTCGTCTCCGCGGTCATAATCGGCGTACTTGGCCAGCAGGGCCATGAGGGCTTTCTGCTTCTCTGCTGGGTTCCGGACGACTTCAGCTCTGGCAAAAACCATAACGCTGCGGTACCAGGTTGAGGAAGCACACGGATCGGATGCTTCTTCAACCGCAATCAGCTCATCGACCAGAAAACAGACTCGCGCACTCTCACCTATGGCATCGGTCTTTCTGCCCCCCCGTGCGCTGTGAAAATAGATGACCCCATCGTGCAGGACGTAGTGCAGCGGAACTGCGTAGGGCTCACCATCGGAGATCACGGCCAGTCGACCTACCAGCTGTGCTCGTAAAAAGTCTTCGGCCTCCTGCTGTGACATCGCTTTTTCTGTGCGGCGCATTCTGTACACGGCTCTCACCTCAGTTTGTATACTCCACTTCGCAGTATCCCCTTCGGCCCTGGTAGTGATGGTAGTGGCAGACCTAGATCTTCTTTCGCGGTGCTGCCGCTTGCTCCCTGCAGTGATATTGGATCGGGGGTTGAATGAGGTGCGGGCTGCTTCGGCATTCTACCTGGAAGGCGGAGCATAGGGCGGGGGAGTGTCGCGCGTGCCTGATAGATCTTCAGATCGGGAGCAGTGGGGTTCTCGTGTGGGTTTTATCCTGGCGACAGTGGGGTCAGCTGTGGGACTCGGGAATGTCTGGCGCTTCCCGACCATTGTTGCGCGCAGCGGTGGAGGAGCATTCCTCCTTCTGTACATGGGAATCGTCCTCCTCATCGGTATCCCCTTGATGATGGCAGAGTTGGCGATGGGAAGGCGCAGCGGTCGCGGGGTGGTGGGAGCCTTTCGCAGCCTGCAGCCAGGGCGAGGCTGGTGGCTGGGTGGTATCGTGGCGGCTGCTGCGGTGTTCTTTATTCTTTCCTACTACTCAGTCATTGCCGGCTGGACGCTTGTGTACACTTCGTTTGGCGCCGCGGGTGATCTCCAGGGGTTGGACGTGGAGGGTCTCGAGCAGCTTTTTGCCCAGGTGACCGGTGGGACTCTACTTCCGGTTGCCGGACAGATTCTGTTCATTGTTCTCTCGTCAGGGGTTGTCTACTTCGGGGTTACAGACGGAATTGAACGGTGGGGGAAGATCCTGATACCCAGCATTGTCATTCTACTTTTGCTCCTGCTCGGGAGGGTCCTGTTTCTCCCTGGGGCAATTGACGGGGTTATGTGGTTCCTCCGCCCGGATTTCGGGAGGCTCTCCCTCGGGGTAGCCCTTGAAGCCATGGGTCAGGTCTTCTTCAGCTTCAGTCTCGGTATGGGTGCTGTGCTGACGTACGGAAGCTACCTCTCCCGTGATGATGACATTTCGAGGAATTCCTTCGTAATCACCTTAGCCGATGTGGCCATCGCGGTGCTGGCAGGGCTGGTGGTCATCTCCGCGCTGCACGCTTTTGATATCGATCCTGAGGTTGGATTCGGATTGGTATTTGTCGCACTCCCGGCGGTTTTTAACACGCTCGCATTCAGTCCTTTCTGGAATGCGGTTTTCTTTGTCTCTTTGGCCTTTGCCGCCATGACGTCCCTGATATCCTTTCTCGAGGTTCTCAATGCCATTTTCATGGAGGAGTTCGGGTGGTCGCGTCGCAGGGTCGTACCGATGGTCGGAACAGCCATCATTCTTGTCGGTCTGCCCAGTGCCCTGGCTCAGGGCGCGCTGGCGCAGGTCATCCTGTTCGACAGGGACATCATGGACGCGGTGGATGCGTTGACTTCGAGCGTAATACTTCCGCTATCTGGTCTGATAACGGTGTTATACGTGGGCTGGGTGTGGGGCGCAGGTGCCGCTGCGAGAGAGATTGCGGGGGATCGGGTGGACTCGCCGTTCATTCATGTGTGGATCTTCATCGTACGCTATGTCGCCCCGGCGGCTCTTGTCTACATCTTCCTGGCCGGAATTGCCACCTGAGCAATCTCAGTGTTCGAGTATGTCGGCACATTCAGATCTGCTCTTCATACCTCTGAGGCGACAAATGCAGTCCTGGTGCACGAAAACGACCATTTCTGACAGCTTCATATGATGCGACCGGTCAGCTCCAGAAAGCAGATCTCCTCCTATGTCCTGCTGGGATGGAATATATAGGCACTGCAAAGCTCTTTATTCGCTCAATGGACCTTTGTATACTGAATTGACAGTAGTAAATAGAGTATTACTGAAAGTGGGAGGAGGCTTGCTCACTTATGAATGCCGAAAATGCAGATCCGTACCGGCGGACCGTTAAGGTGGTCAGATGGATGGTGATCCCGGTCCTGGCGCTGTTCTTCGTTCTTGCGCTGTCGACTGGAGCACAGGCGGGTGACGCCCTTCAGTATACGGTGCAGCCGGGAGACAGTCTGTGGAGGCTGTCGGCCCGCTACGATACGTCCATCAGCGAGATTCAGGGATATAACTCTCTTCCCCGCACGACCATCTACATCGATGAAACTCTCGACATCCCCTATGAGGGGCCGGTGCACGTGGTCAGCGATGGTGAAACCCTTTACAGGATTGCAGGATGGTATGGGGTCACCGTCGAGGAGATCCAGCGCGTGAATCGGCACCACACTCACCTGATATATCCGGGGCAGAGATTGGCCATTCCGGTCAATAGGGGAGACGCGGCCGCCGGTACAAATGGAAGCACCTCTGCAGCGACAAACGGAAGCGATACGGCTTATACTGCGACCTCGTATGGACAGGGCGCGGTAAACGGGACCGTTTCCTCTTCCGAATTGGATCTTCTGGCTCGATTGGTTCACTCTGAATCGGAAGGAGAAGTATACGAGGGTAAAGTGGCCGTCGCGGCTGTGGTGTTGAATCGGATGGAATCGCAACAGTTCCCCTCGACCGTCTCTGGAGTGATCTATGATTCGGGTCAGTTTGAACCGGTCATGAATGGCACCATATACCAGCCAGCAGATGCATCTGCCCACCGTGCAGTCCAGGATGCACTCTCCGGTTGGGATCCAAGCTGGGGCGCACTCTACTTCTTTAATCCCGCCAAGACCAGCAATGCTTTCATGTGGTCTCGCCCGGTGATCAGGGTTATCGGCAATCACCGGTTCACCCACTGAGATAACCTGCTTTAAGCGAAAGAAGAGGGCCCCGCCCGGGGCCCTCTCCGCCTGGACAGTGCGCCCGGCATGTATCATGGCCTGGTGATGGAAGCCCGTCATTGAGAACTCATCTGAAGGCGAGGCGCCTGCGGGGATGGGGCAAAAAAAGACGGAAAATCCCCCGCTTCATCGAACAAGTACACGGCGTGGATCGGCAGTAGACTATCAGTACCGCCGGGTGGTGATCTTTCCCCGTCGCTGCCCACAAGGCTCCGCGTCCCTTCCGGGATGAGGCAGATCCACGATATGCTCCTGGAGGATCCCCGCTGGGGAGGAGTTCGTGGCGGCCGCCCCCGGGTCATGAGCTGTAGGCCCTGGGAATAGGCGATGATCTGCTGCCGGATCGGGAGCAGTATTTCCGGGCGATAGCACGTCACAGCAACCTTCCCCATTTATGCCATCTGCGGAGGCCACCGGTGTTCTGCGGTAAGCAGTTGTTGCCGCTGTTTATGTTGTTTGCGGTGCAGCGGTACCTTGCAGGGGAGGTATTGCGTCCCGGGACCGCGGAGATAGTGCGTCGGCGGATGACAGGAACGTATTCTCACTGTGAGTGCATTGTCTTCCATGACGAGCGCTGCGATGTGCGGCACAGGAGGTCATCAGCCCTGCCAACGTTGCAGCGAACCTGGGGCCGAAACCTGTTAAACTGGGGCACATATGGGTGAATCCATCCGCATAGTCGGCAACCAAACGGATTCTCAGCAGACCGTCGAATCCGTGCAGGTGGAAAATGAAGACGTTTAGGAGGGGCATGCCGCTGCCGTCAAAGTTGACCACCGGGTGAGGCCCAGGGATGAAGTTTGCATGGTAGAGATCCAGAGCATATTTCTCTGACCGCCGACAGCAGAAGGGGCCCTGGTTTATGACTGGAGCCCCCTGAACTCCCTTCCAGATTTCGAGTTTTGGCGCAGGCAGAGGCTGGTCCCCTGCGCGATCTACCGTTGACGAACATGAGGTGTCGTATATGACGCTAATATTCAGTGGTGTTGGGGAGCACTGTGCATTGAGAGAATAAAACCAGCGATTTACATGAGCATGGGTTATTGGCATAATATAAACTGGAACGAAAGGGGTGAGGGTCTTGGACATTGGCTCGCGCATCAAACTGGCACGTTCTATGAAGGGTATGTCACAACGAGCCGTTGCCGAAAGCGCGGGCATTTCTGCCACAGCAGTGTCAAAGTTTGAACGCGACCTGGCGCAGCCGCGACCGAGTACTCTCATGCGAATTGCGCGCGCCCTGTCAACTGAGATAGAGTTCTTTTTCAAGGAAACGAGGGTACGGGAACTCCGGGCCACGTACCGCAAGCACTCACGCCTGGGGTTGAGATCACAAAGACAGTTGGAAGCGGAAGTCGTAAACGCTGTAGAGAAGTACATGTCGATTGAGGAAGTGTTTCCTGAAGATTTTGCGCCAGACTCTGATTTGCCAAGGTATTCCGTGACGAGTGAGGAAGATGCCGAGTGCGCCGCGCAGATGATTCGCAGTCGGTGGAATCTGGGCGCTGGTCCCGTTGACGATTTGACCGGGCGTTTGGAGGGCAACTTTGTCAAAGTAGTTGAGGTGCGTGGCATTGCCGGGTTTGACGGGTTCTCCTGCTGGGTCAACGGGGAGGAGCCGATCATTGCGTTCAATGGGGAGATGCCCGGTGAACGTCAGCGGTTCAGTCTTTCCCACGAACTGGGGCACCTCGTTCTGCAGGTGGAGGAGCAATCTCTCATTGAGATGGTTGCGAATCGGTTCGCGGCAGCCTTTCTGATCTCGAGAGAGGCCGCGCTTTCTGAACTGGGATCGAGGAGGAAGAATCTCAGCTTTGAGGAGCTGTTGCTTCTGAAGCAGGAGTACGGAGTCAGCATCCAATGGTGGATTCGTCGTGCGTACGACCTTAACATCATTAGCACTGATACGTACAGTACACTGTTCCGCCGTCTTTCATCGATGGGCTGGCGAACCTGTGAACCCATTGGCATTCCCGCGGAGAAACCGAGAAGGCTCAGGCTCCTTGTGCACCGAGCACTGGCGGAAGACCTCATCACCGACACGTTTGCAGCTAAGGTTCTGGGTGAGGTTCGTCGAAGTGTTCCCCGGGATTCAGATCCTCATCTGAAGAGGGATGCCCAGGACCTCGCAACGGTCTACGAAAATGATGAGGAACTGACCTGGCTTACGGACGCGGACTTGGAGGAGGAGCCTGATGATCGCACGGAGTGAGATCTGGGACATTCGGTTGAGCCCAAGCCAACGCAACGGCCTGGACAAACTGTCTGCGGTGGATGCATTCCAGGTTCGGTCTGTTTCAGAGAAGCGATTCGTTCGGCGGCGTGGACACGTTACTGCTGACCAGATGGATGACATCATGGCCGCGATCGGCATTGTTCTGGAGATAGATTTCCCTGACTTGTAAGGTTGCTCAGGTGGTGGGCTTTAACAGTCTGGATGATCCTTAAACATCTCTTTCCCGCGGAGACCATACTGTCTTGGGGGTAAGCGCCTGTGACCTATCATTCCAGCAGAACGCTGTACTGCTGTGTCTTGGTAACTTGCTGGAGATAGGTTGCACCACCGGGTGCTTGTAACGGTCGCTGAACCGCCGAATACGGAACCCGCATGTCTTGGGAGGAGGGCGGGGATCCCCGCCCTCCTCCCACACCACACACATCTACTTTTCCTCGACGGACTCTATGATCCATATCCCGTCCTCACCGACGGTCACGGGCTGGATGACCCGGAGCAGGTACTCTGCGCCGTCCCGCCGGGCTGCCACCAGGGCGCTGCCCTCCTCCTCGTCCATCTCCTCTATCGCAAACCCGTCAGCAGATTCGAACCCGAGCATGCGGGCATCGAAGCGAACCGCCTCGAGCAGATCAGTGCGAAAATCCTCAATGCCCTCGTCCGCACGGGACTGAAGCCACTCTGCCCGCTCGTCGTCCAGAAGAATCGGAAAGGTCAGGACCTCACCGCGCCCCTGCGGCTCATCCAGTACCATGTGACCGGCCAGATTCTCCTCCTTCTCCCCCTCAATGAGAATCTGCACGAAGTCGATGCCATCCAGCTCCGTCAGGGAGTACACCAGCGAACGAACCGCCATCAACTCACCCGCCGAACCGTACACCGAGCGCACCTCCTCCGAGAGATTCACATAGACAGTCTCACCCTCCACCTGAACCGAAAGCACCCGGGTGTCCGCCGGGAGGGCACGGTGCAGGTGTAAATCCTCCGGACCGGCTATCAACTCCCGCACCACCACCGCGGCCAGAGACTCATCCCCCACACGCTCCGCCGCGCGAAGCTCCGGCACGGTGTGCTGCGCCTGCCAGTCGGAAAAGAAAACCACTACCTCCGTCTCATCCGCCGGTGGATCCGGAGATACCTCGGGGTCATCACCCGTCGTCTGCGCCTCCAGGGGTGCCGTACAACCGGCAGATATGACAAACACACCAAATACCAGCAGGACCACTGCCCAGAAATTTTTGCTCCTGTACATACCGCATCACTCCTCTCTCCGTCCGTCTCTATCGCTTCAACCACATAATACAGGGCAGAAGCTACGCAGACGTGCCCGGAGTGTGAAGAGATTGTTACGAATCTGCAGGGGAAATTTCGCTCCCCATCAACGCAGCCTGCTTTGCTGTCGGCAGACTTGCAGATTTTCGAGTCGAGTACGCGAATGCAGCAGCACGAGTCTCTATGCTGATCATGATCTGAGGATAGATTCAGGTGGCGGTGTCAGCTGTCGGCAAATTCACAGAGAAAGTCGTGCCCCGACCAGGTTGACTGTCAACGTCTATTGACCCTCCCAGTACCTCAACTCGCCGCTTTGCTATTGCCAGACCAAGACCGAACCCGCCCTCCCCGCGCGATCGAGAGGCATCTGCGCGGTAGAATCGATCAAAAATATGCGGCAGGTCTTCCGGCGAGATGCCGGGGCCGTTGTCCCGCACCGTGAGCCGCACTCCGGGATCGGGTGTTGCTGTAGCGGAAATGTCGACGGAGACATGGCCTCCCGTGGGTGTATACTTGATGGCATTTTCCACCAGGCTCTGCACAACACGCTCGAGATTTTCTTCCGAGCCAAGTATTGGAGGAATTGTTTGCAGGTGTTCTTTCAGATGCACGCGCCGGGCCGAGGCCATGGGTTCGAGCCGTCTTAGCACACGTCGCACCACGTGTTGTGCATCAGCGCGTTCCTGGTCGCTCACCGAGCTTTCATCCCACTCTTCGAGGCGAGCCAGCTCCAAGAGCTGGTTCACAAGACGGGACATGCGCCGCAGCTGTTCGTGCAGACTCGAAAACAATGATCTGTCACCATTTCGCATCGATGATTCGAGGGCCTCCAGCAAAACCATTGCGCTTCCGATCGGTGAACGCAGCTCGTGTGAGGCGTCGGAAACAAAGCGGCGCTGCATTCTATCGTGCTCTTCGAGTTGCTGTGCCATGTCGTTGAATGTCTCCGCCAGGTCACCGGTTTCGTCTGTTGATTGGATATTTACGCGCGTCTGCAGGTCGCCCGAGCCGAGGCGCCGTGCCGCCCGGTTGAGCTGCATGAGTGGGGATGTGAGGCGGCGGGCTACTACCCACGTAACAACCGCGATTACAATATTGATGACCAGACCTGCGGCCAAAAGGCGGTGAACCACAGCCGAGAGACTGGCAACGACTTCGTTCAGTGAGCCGGCCACCAGGAGGGCACCTTCAACCTCCCCGCCGCGCACCACGGGAACTGCGCCATACATCGCATACTCACCTGATTGCAGGCGGTAGACCCCTGCATCGGAATCTCCCGCGAGTGCAGATTCCAGTTCGGGGTACCGGATCGTCTGCCCCTCCAGCGAATCCTCTGGTGTGGAATCACGCAGGCTGTCCGCCTGCACCTCCCCTGCTGTGTCGAGCAGCAGGAAACGGGTATTGAAACGGCGTGCGTGCGTCTCCA
>PWGR01000157.1 GCA_003554565.1 Clostridia bacterium | reverse complement strand
GCTTGCGGATACCGGTACACCTTCTGATCGAAGGTTCCCACCGGATCACGCATGTATCCTTTTTCTGTAAACGCTACCGCTTCCGGCTCTCCCGGAAAATCATCTATACCGTCTACCCCAGCGGAAAAGATCTTACCAGAGCCTTCTATTGTCAGGTCGTCATAACTACAGAACCATTTTAAATCTGCGTCCTGCAAATCAAGCTGCTGTAAACGTGGCAGCTGCACGAGTTCTGCCTGCTGCTCTGGTTTGAGGCTTTGCGTGCAAATGGTCAGCTCTTTCAACTCTGGCAACTGCAGCAGCAGTTCGGGATTACTTATCTGGTTACCCTGCAGTTCCAGCCTTGCAAGATTGGCGGCATATTCTATACCGGTCAAGTCAACAATGCCCCGCTCCACCGCCTCCAGGGAAAGGAGCCTCTGCATATCTTGGTGGTTGATGTCTCCCTCGGGCGTTCCCAGTTCCTCGCGGATTGCAGCTTCCAGGTTCTGATCGGGAATCTCTACGCGAATCTCCTGCACAAATTCTGCCACCAGTTCCCGATCCCTTTTCACCCGGAACTGGTATATTTTTTCCTCGCTGATCTTTTCTCCGTCTTTTATCCACCCTGCGAAACGGTATCCCTGCTCCGGTTGGGCTTGAACAGTCACCTCTTCACCTTTCTCGTAACTTCCTTTACCGGTTACGGTTCCGCCTTCTTCGGGTTCAACCCTCACATACACCGTTTGTTCGGAAGAACACCCGACAGCAAATGCCATACATAGGGCTGTAAACCAGACAACTGCTGCAGCCCCCTTCATACCATATACCCCCTCCGTTGAGCAAATTCTGGGCACTGCCTCTCCGACCACCTCACCAGGCTCGCTCACCCCAGAGACACCATACAGCGACCCGCATCTGTCAATCGATTGCTCATTCCTCCCAATGGCAGAAATGAAAAAGACAGGGACGGCCAAGGATATCAGAGCAAAGCGCCCGCCAGATGACCATAGATCCTGCAGTCCGGCCATCCTGCACAACGGAGCCGCAGCTGCAGCTCGCGTTCAGATGAATGCTCCATCGTAGTGGTTCGTTCGTCATTGATCCCCGTGGTCATCCGCCTCAAGCCAGAATAGCTCATCAAGGCTCCTACCCAACTCGCGGCTCAGGTTCAGGCCCAGGGCTATAGTGGGATTGTGTTTTTCATTTTCGATCAGGCCGATTGTCTGTCTGGTTACGCCAGTTCTTTCGGCCAGCTCCTGCTGTGTAAATCCTTTCTCTGCGCGAGCTGCTCTCACTTTGTTTCTTATTTTTGCCAATTAAGACACCTCATGTGAGTTACGCTTTTGCTCATTGTAAGGTATATATTGCAAATTGTAAAGTATGTATTGCGGCCACTTCTGCGAGGGGCCAATTCCATTCCGTGTACGGGGGTAAAGCTAAAGTTTGCAGGCCGGATTCCGATAATATCTGTGAAGGCAGAAAGCGGAGCTGAAACGCCTGCGGGGCCGGCAGCCCCAGTTCGGATCGAAGCCCGCGGCGAGGAAGGGCTCCGACAACTTCACCCGAGGAGGAGGATGAAGTGATGAGGATTCAGACTAACATTGAGTCTCTGAACGCTTACCGGAATCTGAACACGACTAACCGGGCAATGTCCCGATCGATGGAGCGGTTGTCTTCCGGATTCAGAATCAACCGGGCATCGGATGATGCAGCGGGACTGGCGATTTCCGAGAAGATGCGCGGGCAGATTCAGGGCCTGAACCAGGCGGCCCGGAACGCTCAGGACGGCATTTCGCTGATTCAGACGGCAGAGGGAGCGCTGAACGAGACGCACGCCATCCTGCAGGAGATGCGGGAGCTGGCCAACCAGGCCGCAAACGACACCTATACCCAGGAAGACCGGGATGCCATCCAGCAGGACATCGATCACCTGACCACGGAGATCACCCGGATCGGGGAAACCACGGAGTTCAACACCGAGAATCTTCTCGATGGTACCTTTGAAGGGAAGCTGCACATAGGGGCCAACGCGGACCAGGACATGGACATAGAAATTGGTGACATGACCGCGTCGGAGCTCCTGGGAGCCGGAGAGGGAGGAGAAGGCACGGAAGGCACTGCGGCTCAAGGTACTACCGACGTTGGTGAGGATGAGGTCACCATAACCGGTGGCGAGCACGAAGACTACAACATGACGATTGCCTTCGAAACAGGAGAAGCTGCAGGGGATGAAACAGCAGCGTACGATGGCGGAACTCTCACCGTAGCCCTGAACGAAACTGCGGAGTACGATTCCGGAGCCATACAGGGCATCCTGCGTGATGCAGGTGGCATGCCGGAGAATACCGACGCCGAC
The DNA here is from genome assembly GCA_003554565.1 of Clostridia bacterium. Taxonomy (GTDB): domain Bacteria; phylum Bacillota; class Sulfobacillia; order SLMV01; family SLMV01; genus PWGR01. Next base: position 10,663 of record PWGR01000157.1, on the reverse strand, counting down.
AACTTTTCTGTCGAAGGCTTAGATGAGGATACAGCGGGTTCTGACTGGGCATCCGCTGAGGATGTACAGCTGACCGGTGGTGAGGCGGGCGAAGAAGGCGAGGCCGGCGTCAGCGGAGTGGACGTCACCGATCGCGAGAGCGCCAACGAGTCCCTGAATACGCTCGATCAGGCCATTGAGCAGGTGTCCACGCAGCGCTCGCAGCTGGGTGCCATTCAGAACCGCCTCGAGCACACCATAACCAACCTGGAGGTGGCCAGCGAAAACCTCACCGCCGCCGAGTCCAGGATTCGCGATGTGGATATGGCCGCCGAGATGACCGAATTCACCAAGGCCCAGGTTCTCACCGAGGCCGGCACCGCCATGCTCGCGCAGGCCAATATGGCGCCGCAGTCGGTGCTGCAGCTGCTCGGATAACGAAAACCGGAGTCTTGCTGCAGGGCGGGGCGGGCTTGACGCCCGCCCACCCTGCGTAAAGAGGTGACTGCCATGCGGGTAGAGAGAGTGGATGGAAGCTCCAGTTCGCTTTCATCCGAGAGGGGGACGGGCAGCAACCGGCCCGGGCGCGATCTACAGAAGCTTTCTCGCGACGAGTTTGAAAGCAGACAGCGCCGGCTGGACCGGGACCTGGAAATCAGTGAGGATGACCTGAAAGTGCAGGTCGACCTTTTAAACGACACCCTCCGCACCTTCGATAAGCGGCTCAGATTCAATATACACACAGAGACTGAGCAGATTTACACGCACGTCATAGACGCCGAGACAGAAGAGATACTGCGTGAGATACCCCCGGAGGAAGTTTTGGACATGGTGGCCCGATTGGATGAGATGGTCGGGCTGATAGTCGACGAGAGAGCATGAGGTGATTTCATGGTATCGGGCGTAGCCTTCGACGGCCTGGCTTCAGGATTGGAGACGCAGGAGATTCTGGACAAGCTCATGGAGATCGAGCGTGAGCCGATCAACCGCCTCGTGGGGCAGAGAGAACAGAGAGAGGCACAGAAGGAGGCCTGGGAAGACATCAACACCAGCTTGTCCTCGCTCGATTCGATTCTCAGCCCTCTCAGGGACAACTCCACCTTTGCAAGCCGCTCGGTGACATCATCAAACGAGTCTGCCGTCACTGCCCGGGCGGATACGTATGCTGTGCAGGGGTACTACGAGATAGAAATCCAGAATCTGGCCCGTGCTCATAGGGTCGCCTCTGCGCGGATGCACTCCGCAACGGATGAGCTGTCACTTGACGCCACGCTGCAGCTGAACGGACAGCAGGTGGAGATTGAACCGGATGACAGCCTCTCAGACATCCGCAGCAGCATCAATGAAGCGGATGCCGGGGTGAGGGCCTCCATCGTCGACAACCACCTGGTCATCAATGCCGAAGACACCGGGGCAGGCAGCTTCATCGACCTGGTGCAGGTACAGGGAAGCATCGATGCCCTGGCCCTGATGCAGGAAACCTCCGCCTCGGCCGGGGCTGCGGAAGGCGAGCAATCCCTGGGTGCGCTGGATGCCGGCGCCGACGGAGTTGACTACGATGTGGTGGCCCTCGATGAAAAAGTCGTGCTGCAGGGACAGGCTTACCGCTTTGCCCTGCGGGATGACCAGGGGAGATTCGTGGCCGTCAGCACGGATGCCGCCTCCTACGAGGTGCTCGAGGAGAAAGTGGAGGATCTTACCGCAGGGAGCCTGGCGGGCGAGGAATCCTTCGATTTTTCCCACGCCGTGCGGAGCGGGACCGTGACCGCAGTGTACACAGATGGCACGATTGAACTCACCGGAGACGCTTTCTCGGACGAGCTGGCTTCTCCCCGGGACGCCGAGTTCACCATCGACGGCCTGCAGATTACCGCGGAGACCAACACGGGAATCGACGGGGTCATGGAGGGTGTAACCTTCGACCTGAACGACGTCACGGAAGGCCCGGAGACGCTGGAGATAGCTCACGACACCGACAGGGCCCTGTCCGAGGTGCGGGCATTTGTCGACAAGTACAACGAAGTCATGGACAGGATGAACACGCTGGGTTCGCGCGACGAGGTCTTGGCCGGCGACACTACCCTCCGCAGGATCACCAGCAGCGTGAGAGAGATGGTCATGCGGGAGGCAGGCTTTTCTGAGGATCACGAGCTGAACTACCTGCACGAAGTCGGTATATCCATCGACCGGTACGGGGAGATGTCCCTGGACGAAGGCGAATTCACCGAAGCCCTGCGGGAAAATCCCGCAGATGTCCGGGTCCTCTTTGCCGGCCGGGAAAGCCAGCAGGGTGCCGATGGGCTCAGCAGAAGGCTCGGGAGCCACCTTCACACCTACCTGCGCAGCGGGGACGGCATCCTCACGCAGAGGGAGCAGATGTATGATCGGATGATTGATTCCATAGATGACCGGATGGAATCCCTGGAGCGGAGGCTGGCGAGAAGAGAGGACAACCTCACCAGACAGTTTTCTCAGATGGAGCAGATGCTGTCGGACCTGCACAGTCAGGGCCAGTGGCTTTCGGGGCAGATCAATTCGCTGCCGGGAATGCAGCGGGACGCATGAACGGGTGATGACGAGTGAATCGCTGTGAGATACTGCAAAACCTTTACGACGAGTATCTGAGGATCACGAAAAAAATGATATCAGCATATCAATCGGGCGATCTGGCACAGGTGGCAGATGCGCTTTCCGAGCGAGAGCAAACCAGAGGTGATATCAGCGACCTGCGCGAGGATATTGCAGACTCTGAACTGTCAGCGTGCGCTGGACTGCCCGACATGAAGGAATTACTACAGAAATTGCAGTGCAGCGAGAAAGAAATACTGAACGGCCTGCAACATGACACCGAGAAAATGGCGCTGGATGCGGCAGAGGCGGTCAGAAGACGGATAAGAGCCACTTCCTATCAGAAAAGCCGGCACCTGAGAAAACAGGCAACCGCCTACGACCGCAGGGGCTAAACTCTCTCGAGGGGAGCATCGCCGTGAACAGAAAAGCTGCTTATGAGAAATATGTAGGAACCCAGGTTAAAACCTCTGGATCGCAGAATTTAATGCGGATGCTGCACCAGGGGGCCATCAAGTTCATGAACCTGGCGGACAAGTGTATCGAGGATCATGATCTTGCAGAGGCAAATGATCACCTGATCAGGAGTCAGGACATCATTAACGAGATCAGCCTGTCCTTCCCGGAATCTGACGATGAGCTGGCCCAGAATCTCCGCGGCCTGTATGCGTACATGTACCGCCGACTCATCGAGGCGAACGTGGATAAGGACACGGAAAAGATCTCTGAGGTGAGAGAACTGGTGCGGGAGATGAGCGGAGCCTGGGATGAAGCTGCGAACCGATCAGAGAGTGAGCGGGATGGCTCCATTGATGTGACGGGATGAGATCATGTGCGATTCCCCCAAACGAACGGCGATAGGTCTGGCGCGCCGGCGAGAAAATCTGCAGCATCACTACCTTCTCCTGCGCGGTACTCTGGCGGAACTGCGCCGCCAGCGCGCCCAGCTGCAGGCCCAGATCCCCTCCGTAGAGGTACGCAGAGAGCATTGAGAGGAGCTAACGTGATGAATGCTCCTGGCGGTCACACTGGCAGCGGGTCTTCCGCCGGCTCACTGCGCGCGATGGTCAGGCTTCTTCGTCGCAATTGCCGGCGCGTGGTGCAGTCGATGGCAGTAGGCAGTCCGACGCCCGCGTGGCTGGCCATGCACCGGGCGCTTCGATGCACGGAAAAACTGTGGCTGCTGGTCGGTACGGAAGGGGACCCGGCGGACCGTCTCGACATCGAGTTTGCGAGACTGCAGCGTCTGCTGCGGACGGCCTGGCGATCAAAAGACGTGCGGGTGCTGCACGACCATATACTACCCAGCCTGTATGACCTCGAGGAGCTGCTGCACACATGTCCCGAGAAATCGTGAGCGCGGCGGAGGCTGTGGAGAAACTGTACAGGATAGCCTGCAAGCAGGTCAGCCGCGCCGAGTCCGGTCGCTGGGAAGAGGTCCATCAGCTGATGAGTGAGCGAGTTCCCCTGGTCCGGAGGCTGGGCGACGCACGGCCAGCTGCACTTCGCCCTCTCCGTTCACTGTGCCTGCAGATTGAACGCATGAACGAGAAGCTGGAAGACATGATTGGCGAAGAACAGGAGAAGACACTACTGGTCCTGTCAGAGCTGCGCAGGGCAGAGCGCTCCATAGGTGCCTATGCCACCAGCTGGATTCCCCGCAGCCCCGAGCACCTGGATGAGAGGAAGTAGAGTGCCGCTCCATCAGGACCTTCCACCAACGCAGACCCCAGTGGGCTTTCTCTGATTTGTGACCTGTGCGTGGAGGAATTCACTGCTTTTGCGGGAATAATATTAGTAGTCGGGGTCGCACATATTCTCGTCCGGGAAGGTGCGGCCCATACAGGAGCCGTAGTTTGACAGCCCAAGCAAGAGGGAGTGGTCCGATTGCAACTTACACTTCACGGTAGAAATGTTGAGGTCACTCCAGCGCTCCGCGAGTACGTGGAGAAGAAGATCGGCAAACTGGAGAAGTATTTCGAATTCGCCCTGGAACCGCAGGTGGTGCTGCTGGTCCAAAAAGGTGATCATCGGGTAGAGATCACCATCCCCCTCGACGGGCGCGTCCTCCGGTCCGAGGTTGAAACCGGCGACATGTACGCCTCGGTAGACGAAGCGGTGGACAAGATCGAGCGCCAGATTCACAAGTACAAGACCCGCATAAACCGCAAGGCGCGGCAGGTCAATGATCCGCTTCTGTTCAAGGAGAACTTCATGGGCTCCGAACCGGAGGAGGATGACAACGAGCCCAGGCTCGTTCGCACCAAACGTTTCACCATGAAACCCATGAGCATCGATGATGCCATCCTGGAGATGAACCTTCTGGATCACGATTTCTACGTTTTCACCAATTCAGATACCGACGAGGTGAATGTAGTGTACCGGCGCCGTGACGGCAACTACGGGCTGATCGAGCCCGACAGTTGAGTCGTCGGGACGATTTCATTAGCGTAAAAGACCTTCCGGGGGGGGGGGCCAGTCTCGCGGGCTGGCCCCCGTTTATGGATGAGGGGAGTTGCGGATGTTTCGAGAAAAAGTGGGGGTCGTCATATTCGAGGGAGGGAGGGCCCGCACCGAAGTGGAGCGGCGACTCCTGTCGGTGCGTAAAGGAGTGGCGCTGGACAACGCCCAGAAAGCGCTATCGGCAGATGGCATAGATGAGGTGATACTGGCCACCAACTACTCTGACCTGGTCGAGCGTGCGGACCGGCTGGGAGTATCAACCAATGAGACGGCGGATACGGGAAAATTTCACTTCGGTGAGCACCTGCAGCATGTTGTCGAATTGTACGAGCTGGACAGCGTTATCTATCTCGGTGGTGCAACGCTGCCGCTGATCCGCGTGGATGACTTTACTTCCATCGCGGACAAGCTCCGCACGTATAAGAATGTGGTGGTGGTCAACAACGTTCAGTCTGCGGACCTGACCGCCTTTACCCCCGGATCCATCCTGCAGCACATAGATCCGCCGGACAACGACAACTTTCTCGGCTATCTACTGCGGGAGGCGGGGCTTCGCCGGGTCCTCATTGAAAACTCCGCCCGCATTAACTTCGATATAGATGCCCCGATGGATGTTCTGATCCTGCAGCAGTGCAAGAATGTGGGCCCGGGCACGCGGGCGGCGCTCAACGACCTGGATATGCCCAACGGACATCTGATTCGGGCCCTCAAGGTCATCGAACGGTCCGGCAGCGGTGACTACCCCGAACTTGCCCTCATCGGTAGAGTCAGCCCCGTGATCATGGCGGTGATTAACGCCAATCTCAAATTGCGCCTGCGCGCCTACTCTGAGGAGCGCGGTATGAAGGCTCTGGGACGTGAGGATCGCGGAGAGGTGGTCTCGCTGGTGGGGCACTTCCTCGAAGCTGTTGGCCCGGAAGCATTCTTTTCCTACCTGGCATCCGTGACCGATGTCGCGCTGATCGACACCCGGGTCTTGATGTCCCACCTGGGTTTGCGACTCCCTGCAGGAGACCGCTTTAACTCCGATCTTGGCCTGGCGGACAGGATTGAAAACGATTGGCTCCGTGAGTTTACCCGGGCCGCCTACAATGCCCCGATCCCCGTGGTATTGGGAGGACACAGCCTTATCTACGGAGGATTGTGGGCAGTACTTGACGAATGGGGTCTCTTGGAGAGTGGATTGCCCCCGCTGCCATCGTAATTTGCTGTTCAGGCAGGAATTGCCCGATACGGGGTCGAATGGGAGTACATGGTGAGTGGAGGTTTATGGCAGAGGAACGGTCGGACGGAAAACCCGAGACCATATCCGGAACGGGAGATACGGACGGGCTGCGGCACATGATTGATCGCCTACCCGGAGTCATTACTGCGTCGGTGGTTACCGGAGATTACGGCGCAGTGTCGGGCGTTAATCTGGTAGCCGAGGCGGGGGAACGTTCGCGCCAGCAGCTTCGTCAGGACATCGTCTCCCTGGCATTTGTTCACGCCGGGGACAGGCTTTCTCCCGGTGATGTGGACGTGGTATTCAGCTCTGGGTCCGAGCTCCTTCCCAGTGAGGATTCCAGACCGCAGCTGGTTTCGCTGTCCACCACCTACGAGCCGGGAACCACCCGGGTTGCGGTCACTCTCGCAGTCGGTGAGAGGCGGGCGGAGGCGACACAGGATCTCGAGTCGCCTGAACCCGGCAGGATCCAGCTGCTCGCAGGATCCGGTAGGGTTACGCTCAGCGCCGCGGAACAGCTCATGGCCGAGCGTTGCAGCTTTTCGCTGGAGGGAGCAGATACGGTACGGATGGCCGGACAGGAGGTGGCCGTTGTAGCAGTAGCGACCTCTCCTGATGTTACTGATGGGCCGCTGATTGGGGCGGTTCGCATCCGGAGCGATCTGGTCGACGCTGGAGCCAAGGCCGCGCTCGATGCCATAAATCGGGCATTCAGTTTTTGAAGTATGACAAGTTAAAGCGTTGCAGCGTCTTGCGTTATTGGCGCCCGGGCTGAAGCGGAGCCCCGCCTTGCTGTTAGCGGATGCAGGGATGTAAGTGGCTTATAGGAGGTCAATACCTCAATGTCCCGTGTGATAAAGATCCTGACAGCTCTCGCGATGCTTCTTATGATCGGCGGAGCGAACTTCCAGGTGGGCTACTGAGTCCATTGATCGATAAATCCGGCCCGGGCGCCAAGGATGTTCTGAGGGACGGTGAGAGAGGAGGAGCGGAGGGATGTCGCCGGAAGAAGGTTCAGATGCTGAAGCGGCCAGAGCCCGCAGAATACGTGCCCGCGTTTTCGTGGCTACAATACTGGCGGGGGCAGTTGCCGCCGGCATAGTGGTCAGGCCCCCTGAGGTCCCCAGTCTTATTTCGCTCTTGTTCTTTTTCGTGATTATTGCCGTGACCGAGGCTCTGCCCATCAAACTCCCCCGGGCCAGGGGGACGGTCTCCGTCGGCTTCGCCATGTGTTACTCAGCTGTACTATTGTTCGGTCCGTTCTGGGGTGGGCTTCTCACCGCTCTCGGGTCGCTGCGGCAGGCAGAGCTATCCGGTAAGGTTGAAGTTTCTGAGACCCTGTTTAACCGTGGACAGCTGTTTCTCGCGGCGGTCGGCGGTGGTCTGGTCTTTCAGAGCATTTCCGGCGGATCACTGGAGGGCGGACAGTGGCTCCTGATTGCAGCAACTATGACCGGCGGTATTACATATTTTGGGATCAATGTTACCGCCGTCGTCATCTACTTCTCGCTCAAAATGGGGGCCGATCCGCGCTCCCTGGTTCTCAACGATATTCGCTGGTCCATTCCCAGCTACATGGGCTTGATGCCCATAGCCTATCTCAACGTGGCGGTGTACGGGGCGGTGGGCAAACTGGGGGTCATATTCTTCCTCCTGCCGCTTCTGGTGGGGCGCTACGCCTTTCAAATGTACAGCCAGCTGCGTGATGTTTTCGTCAGTACCATAAGTGCGCTGGCGGCCGCCCTTGAAGCCCGGGATCCTCACACATCGGGTCACGCGGAACGTGTCTCCTACTACGCGGTACGGATCGCCAAGGCCCTGCAGATGCCCGAAGACAGGGTAGAGCTTTTGCAGTACATAGCTATCCTGCACGATATCGGCAAGCTGGGAATCGAGGATCAGCTGCTGCGCAAACCGGGCAAGTTTGATGCCTCAGAGATGAAAATTATGCAGAGCCATTCGCAGATTGGCGCCAACATATTGAGCAAGATCAAGGCCCTGCGTGAGGGTGCAAGCTGGGTCCTGCACCACCACGAACGTTATGATGGCGATGGCTACCCCAAGGGCCTGAAAGGGGAGCAGATCCCGCTCGAGGCGCGCATTCTGGCCGTGGCCGATGCCTTTGACGCCATGCTTTCAGAACGCCCCTACAAGAACCCCATGACCCCCGCCGAGGTGCGGCGGGAATTGCTTCGCTGTCGGGGAACACAGTTTGATCCCGATGTGACAGACGTGCTCGTGGATCTCATGGACAATACTGACCTGGTGCAGCCACACCTGCACCGGTCCGCGCACGCCGAGGAGTCGACCGGGGATGAGGCGAGGGGTGGGAGTGCGACATGATGGGACTGGCTCTGATTGCAGCTGTGGTGCTGGGTTGGCTGGCCGGTGGCTCACTGCACAATCTGCTGCACCTGCCGCTGTTGCGCTTTGAGTGCATAACGGCCGCATTTGCCATTCAGGCCGCGCTTCTGGTGGGTCCCACCATAGGGTGGACCCCGGTTGTGCGGTGGGGGTTTGCCCTGCACATCCTGTCGTATCTTCTTTTGTTGTATGCTCTGTACGAAAACCGGAAGCTGCCGGGGATTCCCCTCATCAGCGCCGGTGTGGCAGCGAACTTCCTGGTCATCGCGGCAAATCGGGGGATGCCGGTCTGCCCGGACGCACTGCGACTGGCCGGTCGCGCGTATCTGACCGGTGCCCTGGAATCCGGAGAGTATGTGATGCACAGACTGATGACCGAGGACGTTACCCTCGCAGTGCTGACGGATTACATAGTCCTGCCCAGCTGGCGCGGCGGCGGGGTGGTGGTCAGCCCCGGTGATATCCTTATGGTGGGCGGCCTGATGTGGCTGATGGTGCGGGCAATGTCCGATACCGGGCGCGTCCCGGCAGAAGGGGAGGAGATGCGTGTCGAAGAAGAAGTCGAAGCGGAAACAAGAGACTGAAGAGAACGACAATTCGGTGAATGAACTGCAGCGGATGCTGTACCCACCGGGGCCGCGCGGCTATATTTCCCCTGATCTGCCTTTTTTGTATATAGTCTTCGTTCTGGTAAATCAGGTGGTTTACGGGGTTCTGGGGTTTCCCGGCCCCGGTCGCCCCTGGACCGCCGCAGTTGCGATTATCCTCCACGGTGCTGCTCTCGCTCTTATAACCTTCTACTATCTCAGCAGATACGTGGGAGATGATCCGGGCTGGTGGGGACCATCCCGCCTGCAGCGCAGTCATGTCCGGGATGCATCAGTCACTGCCAAGGTGTCCTGGATAATCTGGGGCGGCATAGGGACCTGGCTGCTCTGTACACCGGGACTTCGTGCCCTGTTTTCCTCCGTCGAAGAGGCTCTGGGTTTTGACCTGTGGGAGATGGGCGCTGTGGGGCAGATCGTTTTGGACCTGATGGCACGTGGGGCGTGGGTCCCCCTGATCCTGACAGTCATCGGCGTTGTCGCAGTGGCTCCTCTGGGAGAGGAGCTTCTGTTCAGGCGCAGCTTTTACCAGATTATAATCGAGGGACTGGGCGGTGATGTGGTCGCGGTGCTGGGTAGTGGGCTGCTTTTTGCCTTTACACACGGGGAACCCTTCGCCATGATTCGCGCGGGCCTGGCCGGGTTGATCTATGCTCTTGCGTATCGATCTACTCACTCTGCCCTGGTCCCGGTACTGATGCACGCGATCTTCAATGTACTCGCACTGGCAGCAGTTTTTCTGGATTGGGGGCCCTGGCTCGTACCATGATTAATTCCCGGATAGGAGTGAGACAATGAACATGAGCGAACGTACGGATGACCGTCCCAGCTGGGATGAATATTTTCTCAATATAGCCGAGGTGGTGAGCTCCCGGTCCACGTGCCCGCGCCGTTCCGTTGGTGCCGTGCTGGTCCGTGATCGCCAGATTCTCAGCACCGGATATAACGGTGCTCCCCGCGGGCTGCCTCACTGCAGCGAGGAGGGATGCTTGATGCAGGATGGACATTGCGTGCGGGCGAGTCACGCGGAGATGAATGCCATAGCGCAGGCCGCCCTGCACGGGGTGAGGGTAGAGGGAGCGACTGTATATACTACGGACAAGCCGTGTTTGATCTGCAGCAAGCTGCTCATCAATGCGGGTATCGAAAAGATTGTCTTCACGTCCGATTACCCCGACCCTATCGCCGATGAGATGATCTGCGAGGCCGGAATCGAGGTCGTGCAGATTGAAAAATGATACAGGATCGCACCATTTTTCACCCCGACTTTCTACGTCTCGCCTGAATGCATAAATTACCACTTCCCCCTTTCGAATAATCTCGCGTCCCTGTGGAATCCTCCCGAGTGTAAGGAGATGCCGCGGAGAGGGGGTGTGAGAATGCATCGTTTGACCGAACAGGAAGTACAGCGGCTGCGGGAGCTGATCACCCGAAAGGACCTCGAGGCGCAGAAGTACAG
>PWGR01000091.1 GCA_003554565.1 Clostridia bacterium | reverse complement strand
GGATTGAGCGCCCGTGGTTATCACAGCATGTACCCGCAGATCGCTGTGCGACTTCCCACGGTCGATTCGCTGCACGATACCAGAGGGTTCGGGACCATAGTTACGCAGCTGGCAGAGGCCATGGGCTACGGGGAGTATTTTGAGGGAGTGTCAGGTGACGAATTCAACGACGCGCAGCTGCGGGCTGTGGGTACTTCCTGGGAAGAACTGGCCGGGAGTCCGCACGGCATATGGGAGGACAAGCAACCTCTCGAGCCGCGCACCGAGTTCAACACTCCCAGCGGGAAGATCGAACTTTATTCGACTGTACTTGAGGAGGCAGGATTTGACCCGCTGCCTCATTGGGCACCCAGAAGAGAAGAGCCGTCGGATGAGTACCCGTACCACTTCCTCATTGGTCGGCCGGCTATGCACAAGATGACGCAGACACAAAATAACCCGCTGCTGATGGAGGTGTACCCGGAAAACCACGCCACAATGAATGTCAAGCTCGGCGAAGAGCTCGGAATTCGCGATGGTGACGAGGTATACGTAGAATCCCGCGTCGGCCGGATCAAGTTGAAGGCCCGATTGATCGAGGGAATCAGGCCCGATTGTGTGCAGGTAGTGCATGGTTTCGGCCACTGGAGTCGGGACTTGAGCCTGGCCCACCAGGCCGGGGCAAATGATGGCGACCTCATTCCCGACATGACTTTTGAGGAGATGGCCGAATTGGGCGACCCCGGTGTCGGCGCCTGCATGACGGATTTCGGTGTCAAGGTATATAAGGCGTGAGTAGTCCGGGGAGGAAAGGAGGACTGACTGATGGCAATTATGAATGATCCCGTCATGCTTGTTGACCAGTCACTGTGTGTGGGTTGCGAGGCATGTACCACGGCCTGCAAGGCGGTCTACGGGGTATCCGAAGGAATTTTTCGCACAAAGATAGATCGCAAGGACGTCGGTTCTTTTCCCGAGGTCAATATCAGCTACAACAAGCGGGCCTGCGTGCACTGTAAGGAAGCGGCGTGCGTCATGGCGTGCCCCACGGGTGCGTGCCAGAAGACTTCCGAAGGTTTTACAGTGGTGGACGATCGCCTCTGCATAACCTGCAATTACTGTGTGGCCAATTGTATGTACGGAGCCATTGAGTACGACCGTTCCAAGCGCACCATTGAAAAGTGCACCTTCTGTCTCAGTCGGCTGCGCGAGGGACTGCAGCCGCTGTGTGTGGAGGTCTGCACCTCCCGGGTGATCAGCTTCGGAGAACGCTCAGAGATGCTGACCCGAGCCGGCGGGCGCCTGGAGGAGCTGCGGAGGCAGGGATATGAAGATCCATGCATCTACGGCGAGGAAGAGATGGGCGGGCTGCGAGTGCTCTCGGTTCTTACCGAAGGCCCGAAGGCGTACGGGCTGCCCAAGGATCCACAGATACCTCTCGGACTGCGCGTGTGGAATGCCGTCCCGCTCACGCCGGCCGTGCTCATTGCAGGAGGTGTGGTGCTGGGAGCCAACTACCTGCATACTCGCTTCATACAGAGGAAGAAGGAACTGGCCCACCAGCCCGATGGCGAGACAGATGAGAATGGAGGAGATGCTTCGTGAGGCAACCACAGCTGATCGCAACTCCGCCGCCTCACCTGAAGAGGAGGGAAACGGTAGGAGGGGCCATGCGCGACGTTATTATTGCTCTTTTGCCGGTGAGCCTCATCTCCGTTTACTTCTTCCGCGGTTACGCCTTGATGATGATTGCAGTATGTCTGGCGACCGCAGTGCTCACCGAGTGGGTGTTCCGGCGGGCAATGAACAAGCCCCTGACCCTGCATGACGGAAGCGGGATTCTCACGGGGTTGCTGGTGGCCCTGCTTTTTTCGCCCACGACCGCGCCGTGGACGGCGGCCATCGCCACATTTCTGGCTATAGGTGTGGCCAAAGAACTCATGGGAGGGATCGGCTGGAATCGGTTTAATCCGGCGCTATTTGGACGAGTGGTGGTAATTCTTCTCGCTCCAGTGCTGCCCTTTCTCAATCAGACCATCATGCCGTGGGGGATCGATGCGGTCACCAGTGCCACTCCCCTTGCCCTTCTCGGGCAGGGTGCGACCATGCCCGGCAGCTGGGAGTTGTTCGCGGCGTTTCCGGGTGGTGCTCTGGCGGAAACGTCTCCGCTTGCCCTGCTGGTGGGCGGCGCCTACCTGTTGTGGCGTGGGCACATAAATTGGCGCATTCCGGCCAGTATCCTGGCCACGGTTTTCGTGCTGACCCTGGTGTTCGGCGCAAGCCCGGTGCAGCACATCCTGACCGGCGGAATCATGCTCGGAGCTCTTTTCATGGCGACCGACTGGGTAACCAGTCCAATAAATAATCGTGGCAAGATTGTCTTCGGTGTGGCCATCGGGATACTGATCGTTTTGTTCCGATTGATACTACCGCCGACAGAGGGCGTGGCGTTTTCGATACTCATAATGAACGCGTTTGTGCCCATGATTGAGAACCTGACCAAGCGCCCCTCATTCAGTGAGCCCCGCGATTCTTCAGCTGCCGCGGGGTAGCCGGAGAGAACCGACAGGTGGGGGGTGGCCCGCTTGGGGTCACCCCCTACCGACCTCCTGATGATTGTAAAATCCAACGCGCCCTCCGGCTGGGTGCCGAATGAAGAATTGATGTGGAAAATGCACGCATAAAGCAGGACGGGGCAACGCAATAGGGCAAGGTTACCATTGAACCGGCGATTTATCTCGTGCAGTTTCACGCTCGTTGGGAGGTGATGATCGTGGTTTTCTCCTGCCTGCAGGGAGCAGTCCGCACTCTCACACGGTTATCCGAGCTTGCGTGGGGACACTCAGACTGTTTGGTGGCGACAATTTCTTGTGATCCGGCGCGGGCAATGGTATAATTTTTGGCAGACGAATTTTGCGCGATGAGGGGGAGATCCCCGGAGACGGGTGAAGCAGAGAGGTCG
>PWGR01000183.1 GCA_003554565.1 Clostridia bacterium | reverse complement strand
GCTGCCGAAGGCCACGGCGGTCGGCAGGACGCCCGCGCTTACCAGGCCCAGAACGAGTACGAGGGTGGACAGGGCTATTCGCTTGTTGGGTGTCGATAGCATGTCCTGAGGGAAGCGGTCGGGCGCCGACTGCTCTTTTTCAACTGCTTCGGCCGCGTGGTGCAGAGGATCCTCCCGTCCCGTGCTTATCCCACAGGCCTGACAGATCAGCCACAGCAGCAGGCCGGTGAACACAAACACCAGGCCGTGAGGCGCGAAGTCAAACATTCCGTATGCTTGTCCTAAAGCTTCTGCCCGGTAGGATGAGACAATGATGTTGGGCGCGCTGCCGGCAAGCGTTATGCTTCCGCCCAGTATTGCCGCATACGCCAGGGGCATGGTGTAAGTTCCGGGAGTGCGATCAGCCCGCTCGGCCATCCGGCGGGCGGTGGGCAGCGTCACGGACAGCGTACCCACATTGTTCATGAAAGCAGAAAGGAACGACGTCGTCAGAGCCAGGCCCAGGAGCTGGTGCTCTCTTTTTCTCAAACCGTGCTCCAGCGCCTGCCCCACGCCGGAGAAGAGCCGCGATTCCTTGACGCCTTCACTGATTACCAGGATGGAGGCCACAGCAAAAAGAGCCGGGTTTCCGAACCCCGACAGGAACACTGCAGGCGGGGCGATCCCCAGGATGCCCACGATCATCAGACCCGAGATGGCCACCAGGTCAAATCTAAAGCGACCGGAGACGATCAAAGCCAGTGATGAGATCAGAATGATCCACACAATAATCTGTGACATCAGCGAAGTATCTCCCACGAACAGATCCCCCCCAGCAAACCAGTCCTACATAGGCCCATTTTGCACTATTCCGACCGATGTATCTCCTCTTCGACGACCAGGGCGTAAGCATAGGTGCCCGCGATCATCCCCAACAGGGTGAACAGGCCCAGTATCCTTCCCGAACCGATCTGTGCCAGCACCGTACCCGGGCAGGCCCCGGACAAGCCCCATCCCGCTCCGAACAGGGCGGCCCCCGCGAGGGAAGCCCTGTCGAGGGATTTACGAGACACTTTGATGGAGGATCCATCTATTGTTCGGTCACCCAGCATCCGGAGGACCTTCATTCCCGCAAGGCCCACAGCTATGGCGCCCAGTATTACCCAGGCCACCGTGAGGTCGCTCCCGACGAACATACGGTAGATCATGTCATATTCGGAGGCCCTGACCCGGGTCAGGGCAAAGCCGAAGACCATGCCTAGAAGCAGCACCACCGATTTCATCCGCATCATCGCACTCCTCCCAGGAGAAAGATCCTTACGAGGTTAGCCGACAGGGCCCCAAACAATATGAAAGTCACAGTGACCAGCAGGCTGGATACCTGGAGCGTGGCCAGACCATGGATGCTGTGTCCGGAAGTGCACCCACCGGCAAGGCGAGCTCCGATACCCATCATGAATCCCCCCACAAAAAGCAGCAATCCCACGAGGGGGAGAGGCCACTCCAGGTGCGAGGTGAGTATTCCCATGCCCGTCGACACGAAAGGACCGCCAGCCAGATAGTTGGCCAGAACGGCGCCCAGGATCATTCCACCCAGGAAGAAGAGGCGCCAACCCCAGCGATCGCTGAAGCGCGCGGAGTTGAACCACCGAAGCGGGGTGCGGGGCAGGACGGCCTTGATCAGAGTGGCGTAGCCCGTAGACACACCGAGGCCTTGGTTGAAGAGATAATAGAGGATGGGGACCAAGAGGCCAATCACTGCGCCGCCTGCCCACCAGGGCCAGGACTGGCTGACCCAATCAATTCCTGTTGTCATCATCATGCACTCCCTCCATTCACCAGAGATCACTCGCCGCGGTTCAGCTCATAAGTTCGTTCATGGCCTTCTTGTTTCTCCTGCGCACCTTCACACACCGTATCTCTGCCCGTGACCCCTTGAAACAAAGTTTTTCTTGTAAGTAGATGTAACGAACCGATTCCGGATACGGATTGGTGCAATGGTTAGGGCGTAGGACAGATAGAGGCCAGCATGAAGAGTGCTTACTGATGCGCACAGGTTTGCTGACCGGGCGAAATGTGTCTGTACCCGTTTTATAAGTCACTAGTTATATTTTATCAAAAACTTCAGTACAGTAAATGCCCCTGTTGTCCGGGTGTCTTGTATGTTGATCCTGGGTGGAGTCAGGAAAGAGCGACACCTCATGGGAGTACTCTCCCGGGAATGGGTGGGGTGACTCCGCCGAAAGCTGACATAGAACCGTGAAGACTCGGAACCTAAGACGCGCCACCCCATAGATAGCGCTCATAGTGGTAAATTCCTGCAATCACCGGTGTGGCCACGCAGGTGCCTTCACAACAGGTGCATCCGGGATCGGTGGCGGACCCGGCCTTCCCCATCCTGCGCGACTGTGCGGATCGTTGCAAGAATGTGAAATGGCTGTCCGCCGGGTGCAGGACCCTTGCGATCGCACTTGCCATGGCCCGGGGCATGAAAAGCCTCGGTCGACCAGCTGGAGTTCACAAAAAGATAAAGGGAATTGCGAACCGTCGCTGAGGTTACTCGTGAGCAGATTCCAGAGGCAGATTTTCATCACTGCGTGGCTCAACCGTTTGTCATCTCCTTGTAAAGAGACAGCTGTTGTTATTGAGGTCACCGTCTGTGATAATGGCTCACTGTTGCATGAGGTCAAACATGGAGGTGAGCACAGTGGAACTTCACGAGGTACCGATGACGGATCATATGCTTAGTGATCCAAAGCGACCCAGGGATTCGAAAATGGATCACGATTACCGGGATTTCTCAGATCGCATCCCCAAGGGGATTCGGGCAAGAATGCGCGACCGTCGATACTGAACCTCGATAATGATTTCAATGGGGGGTCGCAGATTTCACGACCCCCCTAAGCCGTCCCATAACCTGTTCCAAGCAGGAAATCCATTCAGGTGGGAGGTGGGGTCCACCCCGCCGCCCACCATC
>PWGR01000135.1 GCA_003554565.1 Clostridia bacterium | reverse complement strand
TGATTTTGGCCGGTCGTTTGTCACCGGAAGGCCAGTGTATAATACCCTTGTGGAGGCCTTTCCCTTTACCATGGAACTTGCCGTGGCCTCTCTGGTGTTTGCTCTGACCATTGGCGTACCCGTGGGAGTCGTGGCGGCCCTGCATCGCAACACATGGATAGATATGCTCACAATGACGTTTGCCATCGCCTTCATTTCGATACCAGGTTTCTATCTGGCCGTGCTGCTGTTGCAGTACTTCTCCATAGGTTTTGGTTGGTTCCCTGTTACAGGTGTAGGAGGGCCGGATTTCATCGGAAGATTGCCGCACCTGGTGCTTCCGGCTGTAGCGTTAGGTGCTCCCACCGCAGCCATCAGTGCACGAATGACCAGATCCTCGGTGGTTGAGGTAATGGGCGAAGACTACGTCCGTACGGCGCGTTCTAAGGGGCTGCATGAGCGGATTGTCGTATTCAAGCACGCGCTGCGCAACGCTATGATTCCGGTGGTTGCGATTATAGGCCTCAGTGTAGCGGTGCGTTTTGGGGGCAGCGTTATCATCGAGACGGTGTTTGCGCGGAGAGGCATAGGGTATTTGCTGATACAATCGATCTACGATCGGGATTTTGTTCAGGTCCAGTTCGGAATCTTGTTTTACGCCTGCGTTCTGGTGCTGGTCAACATAATCTGCGATCTATCCTATGCCATACTGGATCCACGCATCCGCTATAATTGATGCTCTCCGCTTGTGACTTAGGAGGGGAGGACGTAGACAGAAATGTGGAAGGAAACCAGGAAGATATTCAGGCAACACACCGCCGGAGCAGTGGCATTCTGTGTGGTACTGGCAATAGTCTTGGTTGCCCTGTTCGCGCCATATATAGCTCCCAGGGATCCATATGAGTACGATGTAATGCGGCGTTTTGAAGCCCCGAGCGGGGATTATCTGGCCGGCACGGACAATATGGGTCGTTGCGTCCTGTCCAGGGCGATTTGGGGAACCAGAGTCTCCCTGCAGGTCGGGCTCACCGCCTCGCTGATAGGTGCCTTTATGGGGTTGGTTATGGGAGTGGTGGCCGGCTACAGCGGCAGTACGGTAGAGGCCATTCTCATGCGTATAGTTGATGTCGGGTTGAGCTTCCCGTTCATTCTTCTGGCCATACTGATCACGGCCTTTTTCGGGGGCGGTCTCACCAACGTGATGATCGCAGTGGGTATTGCTCGCGCTCCCCGGATGGCGCGGATCGCGCACGCCGCCACGCGCCAGGTGCGGGAGAATGAGTACATTGAAGCCAGCCGGGCAGTTGGTGCTAATCATATACGGATCATGAGCCGACACATACTGCCGAACATCACGGCGCCGGTTATTGTGCGGTTTACGTTGGACGTAGCCATTGCCATCCTGGCTGAATCCAGTCTCAGCTTCCTGGGCATGGGAATTACTCCCCCCACGCCCACCTGGGGTGGCATCATTGCCGTCGGTAGAGAGCACCTGCGGCGTGCACCCTGGATAGCGTCCACAGCCGGTGCTGCGATCTTTGCCACGGTGCTTAGCATCAACATACTGGGTGACGGGGTGCGTGACTACCTGGACCCGAAGGTGGGCGTCTGAAGCTACCAGAGACGGCGCCGTATCTGCAGTTCTTGAGCCTATAAGAGGAGTATATGCTTTCAGGTGATCAGGTGAGAATGGTTCAGTAAGAGGATGCCTGTTTTTGAATGATGGACATCAAGCAGGTGCTTTCCCTGAGAACCTGAGGCTCGCAATGATTTGAAAACACTCAGTCCATTAATGATATGCATCCCTTACGGGCTAGACTTGATGCAATGCACCCCGGGAGAACGATTTCCGGGGTGCATTCAACTGGGTAAGACGAAGCCCCAAATTGGCCAAAGGTTTGCTGCTTGCAACGGGAAGCTTTGGAGCGAATAGGTGTGAACCTGTCTCCGATCGGGCAGTAGACAGAGAGGCGAGCTGCAAAATCGGTGAAACCCCCGGCACGTATAAGAACTCTCATGATCTACATAGTGGAGCTTCGGGATAAAGGGACGCGCAGGGACGGGAGCCGAGTGACACCCCGCTCGCCGGGTAGTCTCGCTTTCTCCCTGGCCCAGACACAGCAGAGTCAAGGGAATGAGCTGAGGCTCTGTGCTGCCCAGTGCTCCCGTCCGGCTGTCTTACCTCGGTCAGTATTCTCTCAGCCATTTTCCTTCCCGTGAATCCCGCGGAGGTAATAGTTGAACCAACCCAGTGTTCTATGCCACCTGTCCACCACGAACTTCGGTTCCGACAGCCCGTGATGCTGGTTTGGATAACGAACGAACACGGCCTCTCTGCCGAGACGCCTCATCGCAACGAAAAACTGCTCTGACTGGCCTATGGGTGTTCGAACATCTGATTCGCCGTGCAGTAGCAGTGTGGGGGTGTGTGCTTTTCGCACGTGCCGGATCGGAGATCTGCCCATATACTGCTCTTCATCATCGAAGGCCGGACCTCCATTCAGGGATTGATTGTACACAGGTGCAATGTCGCTGGTCCCCCAGAGTGAGTAGATATTGGAGATATTGGCTCCAGCGACGGCAGCGGCAAATCGATCAGTCTGAGTGATGGTCCATAGAGTCATGTAGCCGCCGTAGCTCCATCCCATGACGCCCAGACGGTTTGGATCGACGATTCCCTCTTTTACGGCCCAGTCAAGCCCGGCGATAATATCACCGTGATCCTTACCGCCCCAGTCGCGGATCACGCCCTGGGCGAAGCGCCGCCCGTAGGTTATGCTCCCCCGCGGATTGATGAGGATGACGGCGAACCCGTTTGAGGCCAGGAGTTGGAATCCGAAATCAAATTTATCCAGGTAAGCGCCGTTCGGGCCACCGTGTATGGATAGCACCGCAGGGTGTCGCCCACCTGGTGTGCTGTCTGTGGGTTCAATGATCCACCCGTGGACTTCCCAGTCATCGGGTCCCCGGTACTTGA
>PWGR01000114.1 GCA_003554565.1 Clostridia bacterium | reverse complement strand
CCGGCTCGTCCTCCGGCTCATCGGGTTCGGCCTCCGGTGCACATCCAGCCAACGCACCCACGACCATGAGAGTCAATACCAGGGCCAGGGCCCACAATCGCTTCCGACCCAATGCTTTGAACATATCAAAATGTCCCCCTCCTGAAGAATTTGCTGGTCAGACGTGACCCAGCACTCCGACCGGTGTCGATAGGGCTCACACGGCACAGCAACCGGCCAATCATTGTCCCCACATACTGCACTCATCCAAGACAGGCCTTCCTTGCCAACCCCTCAACGCCGACTGCGCGTTTTTCGCCTCCTCTCTGGCACTAATTACCCTTAACCGTTAACATATTGCTTTCGATGTCTGATATCAGAATTCCTGCCGGAGTAGCTTTAGTTTCCTGCAGCTGACTTTCCGGGACCGGATTGATTGCCTGATCCCGGGCTTTTTACCTTCCCTGCAGCCGTGCGACGAGTGCTGCCTACCGTCCCGGAGCCTTCGCCATCGCTGGCGGCAGAAAAAGACTCCTTCGGCAGCTCGAGGCTGCGACACGAGCAGATGTGTCGCCGGTTCACAGTACAGCTGCCTGACGGCAAATAAGAAGCGAGGAGCGTCCTGTGGATGTGTTCCCACATATGAACCGGCAGCAGAATCTCATCTGCAGGTCTGACCGAGTCAATAGTTATGGGGCATAGCATCGGTGGGAATTTCGCTTCACGCCCCCAGACACTGCACGGGGACTGGGGAAATCGTCAGGGTGAAAGCCGCGGGATTCACCACCCTGCCCCGGCGAAAAGCCCGGTCCTCTCACCGGCAAGAACAGCCTCACCCGAAGCATCCAAGCGAGTTTTGAGCGCTGTGGGCCGGCAGAAAGCCGCAATCTGGGTTCGAACAGGTGGGAGAAGACTCGCCAACACCAGTGCGGGTCATCCAAAGCCACCTCTCAGCGCACCTCCACATGACCCGTGCCCGAGCTCGCATCGATCTCCAGTACCGTGCCGTACGGGCGGGACAGCTCCTTCAGGTCCGCAAGAATCTTCATCGCCCTTTCTCCTCGAGCCATAACCGGCCTGCCCTTCTGCGGGCGCCTCCTGTCAACCCCCAGATGGACCGGATGAATGCTGAGCGAACCCAGATCACCACCGGCGTAATCCAGGCGGGCCACGGCAGACTCCCAATAGCGCGGATCCCTGCGGATGGCGAGTTTCTCCCGCCTGTTGTCAAAAACGTCGGCGGGGGTGTTGGTCAGGGGATCGGCCTCATAGCGCTGGTAGAGTTCCGCCGGCACCCGCTGCATGGTGCTGGACTGCATGATAAAGTTGCCCAGGCTGTACAGTATGGGCCTACCGCGGTAGATCTCAATGCCGCGCAGAACATGCGGCCCGTGACCGAACACGCCGTCCGCCCCGGCATCGATGAAGGCCCGGCAGGCCGTCTGTATGAACTCCGCGGGAGTGGACAGGGAGCAGCCGCTCTCGTGCGCATGCAGGGAAACGAAGCAGAAATCCGCCTGACGAACGGCATCCCTGATCCACCTGGTTATCTCCTGCAGGTCTTTTTCATCCGGCTCGGTGAACGTGCCTGGCGCCCCGGAGACAGTGAACTTATCCTCCAGAAACGTGAACTCGCCCTCGTCATCCGGGTCCTCATAACCCATGTCCATCCGGTTCCTTCTCCTGGCCTCAATTCCCGCCTCATCCGCCACATCGCGCAGCATATCCATCTTCTCCTGTGAAAGCGCGTAAGTAACCTTGTGGCCGAGCACGCTGACTCCCGGACGTCCGATCATATCGCGCCTCTGCTCCCCCGCCGCCGATCCGGGAGGCCACGTGGACGTGACAGCAATCAGGGACACCCTGCCCGCTCCAGTCTCGAGATACCCGGGCTGCCTGGCCCTCTCGAGGTTTTCACCCAGGCCGGCAAACCTGAGCCGCCTCTCCCTCAGCTCGGCCATGGTGGACAGGGCCCCTCCCGTCCCGAAGTCACCGGCGTGATTGTTGGCCGCTCCAAACAGGTTGAAACCCATCCATGTAAGGTCGTCCACTAGTCCCGGCTCCACGCCCAACCAGTTTCCGCCGCAGTGTTCCGCCGGGTAATCGGGCATCTCACCCAATACCAGCTCCAGGTTGGTAAAGGCCACATCACCATCCCGGAGCAGATCCCTGATGGCGAGAAACTCCGGCTCAGCGTACGGCTCCAGCCGGCGCATGAGCAGGCTATCACCGGTGGCACTGACGCACAGCCGGCCCTCTTCCGCCTCGTAAATCATGTTCATTCCTCCCATCCTGTCCGTGCCTGATCCCGGCCACCGGGCGCGATCTCATCGATTTCACTCTGGGCGGCATTGCTTACCGGCGTTCAGCGGAGCCAGGGATCCAGCAGGTCCCTGAGTGCATCCCCCAGCAGGTTGAACCCCAGTACAGTGATCATTATCGCCAGCCCGGGGAACGTTGCCGTATGCATGGCCACCTGCAGGAAGCGGCGACCGGTGGACAGCATGCCTCCCCAGGATGCCGTGGGCGGCGGCACTCCGAGTCCGAGGAAGCTGAGGCTGGCCTCGGTTATGATCATGTAGGTCATCTGCAGCGTCCCCATGACTATCATGGGCGCCATGGCGTTGGGAAGCAGGTGCCTGAGCATCACGCGCAGCGGGCTGCTCCCGGCGGCCTCCGCCGCCATGACGTATTCCCGCTCGCGAATTGACAGGATCTGCCCCCGCATAACCCGGGCGAAATTGCGCCAGCCGGTTATGCCCAGGGCCAATATGACATTGAACAGACTGGCCCCGCCCAGTACGGCGACCAGGGCAATCGCCAGAACAATTGCCGGGAGAGCGAGAAATACATCCACCAAGCGCATTATGATATTGTCGAGCACGCCCCGGTAGTACCCGGCGAGCACGCCAAAAGTAATGCCCACCAACATCGAGAAAGCCATGGCCCCGAGGCTCACCAGAAGCGACACGCGGGTGCCGTATACGATG
>PWGR01000021.1 GCA_003554565.1 Clostridia bacterium | reverse complement strand
GTGTTTTCCTGCCAGTGTTCAGTTTCCGCTATCTCGAACACGTGGTGGGCATTATTGGGGATGATCTCGCGGATGGGGTTTGCGGCTACATGACCATTTTCGGTCTGGCAGTCCTTGTGTCATCGCTGGTTGTTGTGGCCTTCATAGTGGGAGCGGGGAGCAGGATGGGTCCGCGGTTGTGGGCGGGTGTGGTCTTTTTTGCCTCTCTCACTGTGTTTCTGTTCTTCGTGGGTGGCGTGGCTCCCCTTTTCCGAATCCCCGGGGCCGAGCCTCGCATAGGTCTGCTTTTTATGCTGGCCGGCGGTGTCCTTATGTTTCTGGGTTTGCGGGGGAAGTCGCTATCTGATTGAATGTTTGGCAAAGCTTTCTCCCGGGCTGGCAGTTCGCAAAAGGGGGAAGTCAACGATTGATCCGGGACACCCGCAAGCTGCCCGGCACCGATCAGACTCACGGGGACGGGAGGCGCTCCCGGTGCAGCTTCGCTGAGTAAAATGTTTCCGGATCCGGCCGCGCATTCAAGCGATTCTGCAATACGTTGACGCGGGAGTTGTAGTGACCGCAGTGCAATCCACCGGGGGTCTGTCCGGAGGAGGAGCAATCATGTCTAAGAAGATCACGTCTTCACGCCGACGCGTGGACGCCACAAGAGGACCGCTGCTCAGTGCCATCCTGCGCCTGTCCGGGCCGATACTCACCGGCAACCTGGCGCTGGTGATCTATCAGGTTGTGAACACATTGTGGCTGGGAAGAGCGGGGTCTGACGCGATGGCCGCTGTGGCAATGGCCTTTCCAGTCATGATTTTTTTGTGGGCCATCGGTGATGGAATCGTATTCGGGGGATCGGCGATAATTGCGCGCTATACGGGTTCGGGTGACCACCACCAGGTAAACCGGGTGGCCGGACAGGTTTTTCTCCTCACCTTCGCATACTACCTCTTTCTTGCCCTGGTCGCCTACCCTGTGCTGCCGCTGGTGATCGGGTGGATGGGCGCACCCGAGGCGGTGGTGCCGGACGTGCTGGCCTTTATTCGTATTCTACTGGTGGCACTTCCACTTACTGAGCTATTCTTTGCATATGCAAACCTGCTGCAGTCAGTCGGCAACAGCATGACACCAATGAAGATGTGGACGGTGGCCATGACAGCCAACATTTTGCTTGATCCCATTCTGATCCTCGGATTGGGCCTGGGCTTTTTCTCCGGACTCGGGGTTACAGGTGCGGCGTTGGCGACGATGAGCTGTCGGCTGATCATGGGACTTGTCTCCGTTGAATCTGCCCTCAGGGGGCGCCACGAGATTACCCTTGCACTGGGGGATTTGCGCCCTCATCCTGATCTGATAGGGCGGATACTGCGGGTGTCTGTGCCTATCGCTGGTGAGCGGCTGTTGATAGGGGCAGAACAGGTTGTTTTGGTATCCATTGTCGCCGGTTTCGGGTCTCCAGTGCTGGCGGCGTTCGGCGTAGGGCAGCGCATTCTATCGCTGGCGATCATGCCGGGATTCGCCGCCGGTTCTGCCGCCACGGCAGTTGTCGGGCAAAATCTCGGCGCCGGACAGATCGACCGGTGCAGGAAGGCCTCGTGGCTCACCACCGGCCTGGTGCTGGGGATCCTCAGCGCGGCAGGCCTCATCATGACCCTGATTCCCGGTTTTCTGATCAGCCTGTTTAACGATGAGCCGGCTGTGGTGGCGCACGGGGTTGCCATGCTCCGCGTCGTCGGAGCCACGGTTGGTTTTCATGGTGCTTTCTTCGTGTTGGGTGGTATATACCGGGCCCTGGAGAGGACCGTTCCGTACTTCGTATGGGTGCTGATTTCCTGTTGGTTTTTGCGCATCCCCCTGGCTTATCTCCTTTCGGCACAGATGGACTCCGTGGGAATCTGGGTGGCCATGGCTGCCGCCAATGTTCTGACGTTCATCGGGGCCGCCGTGCATCTGAAGATCCGCTGTATGCCGCAGCTGGGTGAAATCACTCCCGCCACCACCGGGCACTGAGAACCTCATCTCACAGACTGGGTGATCGGCGCGTGCAATGTCTTCCTTTGCCACCGCATTTCACCACATGTCAGCCGGCGAGTAATCTCTTCCGGGTTTTTTCCGCGGCGCCCGGAAGCGTTGATACCCCGCTGCGCCGGCAAAATCGGGCTACCCTGCTGCTGCGGCACCCTCCTGTCCTTTGCAAGCGAAATCTGATCAGCTTTATCCTCGCGAACTGTGCGCGGGGTTCAGGTGCTTTTGCAAAGCTTGACCCTCTGCTAGAATAAACGCAGGACTAGCACAGCATTCAATGTCGTAAGATGGTACTAGAGCCCGCACCGAAGGGGGCCGATGCCGATCGTATTCACTGCCTCATTTCGCGCCGTGTTTACATCCTTCCTCGTATTTCTTCTTGTACTTTTTTTCAGCTCTGCTCTCCTGTCGCTGCGGGTTGAACCCGAGGACTCGTGGGAGGGTTTCTGGCGCGCCCTCAGCACCGGCGAGAGACGCCAAGTTGAGCGTTTTCTTCATCCTGATGCAGGCGGGGATGTCGCTCTCCTGCTCGATGAGGCAACATCGGACCGGGTGCTGGCCGATCTGATCCGGCACTGGGAGCCCCGCGTCAGGGACAGGCGGGAAGAGGCGGGGACCGGGACCGTATATCTGGACATCATCATTACCCACCCCACGGATTTACCGTCGCTTTCGCGCGGTCTGCAGGCCGCTGTGAGTTCACTGAGCGCGCGGGTCCCGCGCGAGTCTCTGCAGACTTCGCAGATGAAGGTGTCGTTGGCGCGGGCCAACGGCCTGTGGTGGATAAAGGAGATTTCCCTGCCCGAGCCGGTGCGGGAGCAGTTCATGCTCATGCGAGGCGAGCTTTTCGATTTCGAGAATCTGGCGGCAGAGTTTTCCACATCCATGGAGGATGGGTGCAGCCTGACTGGTGGATACGCCGCTGACGGAAGGGGCTATCTGCAGGTCTCCGATCCCGATGGCAGGATGGTTGAACTTGTGCAGCTTCCGTCCTTTGATGTGCTGTCAGAGGTGATTCCGGCTCCGGCAACGGTGGCACCAGACAGTGAAGACCTGGAGATCGGCCCCGCCCACTGGCGGGGCCGCGAGCTGGACGATGGATTCGTGCTGGGCGGGACGGGCCCCGACCGCTGCGAGTACCTCTTCTACCTGGATGAGCGGGGCAGACTCGACGAACAGGTGGTGCTCGACTGTGCCCTGTTTTCGCACGTCGATGGTGATCACTTCTCCGGGGACGGACGGTTCATCCTCGAGTCCCCAGGAGAGGACGGCCCTGCAAACGGTGAGAAGATATTTGACCTGCGGGGGAGAGATTTCCTGTCGGTGCATGTACCGGAAGGCTCATCCTCTCTTTATCGGGGGGACTCGGGTGTCTTGTGGATGGAGACTGGAGAGGTCCTCCGTTACACTGACGGTGGTGCTGTACTCATGGGGGCGGGCTACGAATATCAAGACCTGCTGTCGGGAGAGTCTCTTTCCATAGATCCCGGATCGGGCCGGTTGGTGCCGCAGCCGCATGGCGGTGCCCTGTCTTTTTGTCCCGGGGAAGGCCGCCTGGCATTTATCTCCACCGGTCCACTTCGCCTGCCCACCGGTTCCGGTAAATCCGGGGATGGAGCGGGCCCGGACCAGGTACTCGTGCTGGATGGAGAGGAAAGAACTCTGCCCGGGGGGCAGATGGAGGAAGGTGCAGCGCAGAAGTACCTGTCCATCTACTGTTTCTACGAAAATGAGATAATTGCGGATGCGCCCATTCCGCTCAAATTCTCCCGGCTGGCCGAAAAGCCGGACGTAAAGTGGCTTAACTCGCGATACCTGTATCTCAGCGATGGCGCGGGCCGGGAAATATACTACGATCTGGCCGGTCCGGTCTTTCGCCACTACCTGCCCAATGACCGGGCGGAAAGGCTCCAGGATATGTTCTTCACCGAGGGTGGGTGGGATGATGATGCGCGAAAGATTGCCCTGACTTTTGACGACGGTCCGGACCCGGTACATACCCCGGAGGTTCTTTCAATCCTGCGCGAGTATGATGTGCCTGCCACCTTTTTCGTCCTGGGGAACAACGTGGATAAGTGGCCGGAGATCACGAGACGCATTGTCGAGGAGGGCCACGTTCTGGGCAATCACTCACGTGATCACTCGCGGGTTGCGGGTATGAGTGCCGATGCCATGTACCGGCGGCAGATTGAGCCCACGCAGGAGATTATCTCCGATGTCGTGGGTTTTGAACCGTCACTGTTCCGTCCCCCCTATGGTGATGTCACCGACTTTCAGATCCGGTATCTGGCCGAACGTGGAATCCAGACCGTGAACTGGTCTGTGGATCCGGAGGATTGGGACCCGGAAACCGGAGGAGCGGAGGAGATCGCCCGCCGGGCCATACACTACTCGTATGAAGGGGCAATCATCCTGCTGCACGCGTCCGACACCCAGGAATCGGCACATACGGTCGAGGCCCTCCCGGAGATCATTAGTGTGCTGCAGGAGCGGGGATATTCTTTTGTTACGATCCCGGAGCTGCTGGACATAGACGAGGAGCGTGCGCCGCAGGAGTGACGCGACGGGGCGGATACATACTATGCTTTTTTCCACCCGAGTGACTGATGGGAGTGACGGTAGAGATGACTGTTTATGAAGACAGGCTTCAGCGCCTGCGCGCCAGGATGGAGCGCGAGGGAGTTGACGCGATGTATCTGGTTATGTCGGGGGATCTGCAGTATCTTACGGGAGTGAAACGCCCCCCGCATAATCCCACCGATGATGACAAGCATGGGGACGAGCTGTACGGCATGTATCTGACGCAGGAGCGCGGGCCAGTTTTTGTGGTGCCTCGCATGGGGGCGAGTGACTACGTTTCCGAACAGTCCGAGGGCAGAGACTGGATCGACGACATCATCGTGATAGATGAAGAGGACCACCCGGAGGATGCTGCATCCAGTCTCCTCGAGCGGATGGGTACACCCAATCGCCTGGCGGTTTCCGATCGCATGTGGGCGCGCGCACTGTTTCTCCTGCGTCGGGTAGCCCCCGAGACGTGCTTCTGCAATGCACGAGACCTGATCGTGCCTATGCGTGCGGTAAAGGATGAGGAGGAGACCAGGATCATGCAGGAGGCGGGACGAATCACGGATTCGGCCTTCTCAGCAGTGCTGAAGCGCCTGCGTCTCGGTATGACTGACTATGATATAGCCCGGGAGATCGAGCATCAGCTGGTCCTGCACGGGGGGTCCGGGGTGTCCTTTCACACGACCGTACAAATATGCGGTGCCGATCCGGCAGCGGCAGGCGGGGAAAGTGTGCCGGTGCAGCCCGGTTCCGTTATCGCTTTTGACTTCGGGGTGGTCTATGAGGGTTATGTATCCGATTTCGGGCGCACCGTGTTCGTGGGTGAGCCCGACCAGAAGTTTGTCGAGTATCATGATGCCGTCATGGAGGCGCAGTCGGTGGCGATTAGCGCCATGCGTCCGGGTGAGGTTACCGCCGCTGAACTGGACCGCAAGGCCCGTGATGTGATCGATGGCCGCGGCTGGGGCGATTTTTTCACGCACCGGTTGGGTCACGGAATAGGGATTGATGTGCATGAGCCACCATTTCTCTACCAGCTGGATGATACCGTCCTGCAGGAGGGAATGTGCTTCACCGTGGAACCGAGCATACGCATTCCGGGAGCCGTGTGTGTCCGCGTGGAGGACGTGGTCCAGGTCACGCCGGACGGCGGCAGCCCATTCACGAGCTTCTCGCGGGATTACCTGATTATCTGACTGCGAATTGGCAGGTTGTCCGGGCCTCATCCTTATACTGAAGCGCCTGGTCTGGCCGGAGGAGGTGACGGTCATTAAACCTTACCGCGTCGTGCTGACAGCGGTGCTGCTGTTTCTGCTGATTGCGGGCTGTGCGCTGCCGGGCTCCCCACCGACAGTTGAGCCGGAGCAAAAAGAGCGCGAGGAGGCGGATGATGCGGAAGAGCCCGTGCCGCCCGAAGATCGCCGCGCCGACCTGCGTGAGCTGGAGTTTGTGATACGCATGAGTGTGGAGCCGGCGCAGCTTGATCCCGGTGAGTCCTTTTGGGTCCACCTGGATGGGGCTGATGCAGATGAGGTGCAGGTGTACTTTCTGGACGAGCGGAGGCCCGTGTACCCGATGTACGGCGGGGCAGCTGCCCTGATAGGGGTCAGTTACTTCGTCGAGCCGGGGGAATATGAGGTGACGGCCAAGGTGGATAAGGCGGGGAATACCCGTGAAACCTCGCGCACCCTGGAAGTGATCGAGAGGGAGTTCGAAGTCCAGCACCTGCAGGTTACCGGGGAGCAGGAGTCACAGAGGAGTTCTGACCTGTGGGAAGAGGACCGACCACACATGATTCGCTCGCGGGCGGAAACCGCCCCTCATCCCCTGTACACGGAAGAGTTTATCTGGCCCGTGCAGGGGCGAATCACCACCGAATTTGGAGTGATCCGTTACATCAATGATCGTGAATCCGGGCGCCACTCCGGGCTGGACATCGCCGCCCCGACTGGCACCCCCGTACTGGCTGCCAACTCCGGGCGGGTGACACTCTCGGAAGATCTGAATGTCCCGGGGCGTACCGTAGTGATTGATCACGGCCTGAATCTCTTTACCGTCTATTATCATCTGGATGAACGGATTGCCGAAGAAGGTGACGAGGTTGAGCTGGGAGACGTAATTGGCGAGGTCGGCTCTACCGGCTTTTCCACCGGTCCTCACCTGCATCTGACCTTCAGCGTGGGCGAAGTGCCGGTGAACCCCTGGTCATATCTTGAATCCAACCCGCTTGAAGCAGCACTGGATGCGAGCCGCAGGTGGGAGCACCGCCACCAGGGGCCAGTTCCCGTACCGTGATGTCCTGTCGGGTTGATGACGCCCGACCTTGCTCTATCAATCCGAAAGATCAGAGGGTGCAAGTCTATGATATAGGAGCTGCAGCGGTAAGCCCCGGAGCGGACGTTGTGATTATGTCTCTGAATCTGATGAGCGAGCCATCTCTTTTTGTGTTTTCGAAAATCGAGGAGTAGCCGTTCACGTTGGGATGCCTTTATCCATCACAACGAGTATGTGTGCGAGATGGCGCTGGATCGCCCGATGCGGACCGCATGTTCGGTCGTGTGGGAGACGACCGGAGCCACGCCGCCTCCCACCCGATTTTGCGTCAGTCAGATGATGGCAGTGTATACGCCCACTTCAACCAATTTCTCCCGCACGACCTTGAATGAAGATGTACCCCATTGTGGCTCATCCTTGCCCACATTACCATCGATTACAGCCCGGTTAGCTGGTAAGTACTCATGCCGTAGTTGGCCGCCGCCCGGGAGGTTTCCGGCGAGGTTTCCGGGTGCCGGTGCTCCCGGTGTGCCTCAGGATGCGAGAGCTCGTGGAGAATGCTCTCCTGTTTGTTACTAGAAAGAACCCGTGACAGCGAGAGCGCCCGGGTGTGCCGGGTCGGCATCCACTCCTTGCGGTGGGCCGTGAACAGTCCGGCGGCCAGTATGCCCACCCAGCTAAATGTGAATGCCGGATAGAACGGTGCATACTTGATGACTGATATGGGGTGATCGTCTACCAGGAACAGGATCCCCATAAATGCGTACGGGAAATATGCCAGCAGAAACGGCAGTATCGGGATGCTGGCCACGAACTCGAAGGTTACCTGTTCTATGTCTGCAGCCCCGTATGCCCACATCACCAGCGGGGCGGTCAGTACGTACATGATCTGACAGAGACGGAGTGCTGCCTCCAGGCGCACCGGATCCCGTCTGCGCGCGGCACCCCGCAGCAGGCTCCCGAGGTAGGTGTAGAAAACGCCGAGCTGACCTCGTGCCCAGCGCAGTCGCTGACGACATGAGGCCATGAACGTCAACGGCTTTTCATCGTAGACTCGCGTGTGATGCGCGTAAGTTGTCCGGTAGCCGTACAGCAGTGCCTGAATGGAATACTCGAGGTCCTCGGTGAGTGTTCTTGTCTTCCATCCCACCTCGCGCAGAACCTGCGAGGAGATGCACATTCCGGTTCCCATGAAGGCGGCGCTGAGGCCGAGCCGGTAGCGTGAGAGCATAACGAACCGGTTGTTGACCCAAAACAGTATGCTGTATGCGCCGCTTATCCAGGTGTCATCCGGATTCTTGCTATCCAAAAAACACTGAATCAGATGCTCGCCCGAAAGCAGGCGGCTGTTCATTACTGTCAGAAAGTTCGGCTGCACCAGGTTGTCTGCATCGAATACGACCGCGGCGTCGTAAAATGACTCTGGGTTGGCCCGTTCGCGGGTGAACCCCAGTTCCGAGAACGCGTATTCGAGGGCGTAGCCCTTCCCCTTGTTGTTCTGGTCATACCTCTCCAGGACCTCTGCTCCCCGTTTCCGGGCAATCTCCGCCGTCCGGTCGCTGCAGTTGTCGGCCACTACCACCACGTCATACAGGTGGCGGGGGTACTCCAGACCCTCGATGCTTTCGAGGAGGTTACCTATAACCATTTCCTCGTTATGCGCTGGTATTATGATGCAGAAGCGGTTGCGCGGCGCGATCATTCGCTCCCGGGCCGGGCTAATTATCCCGAAGAGACCCACGCCGCAGATGTAGAGGGCGTACGCCAGCACTATGGCCATGGCGACTTCCAGTGCTAGACCCATTTTTGCTCTCCCTCCAACGCTACTCTGCCTGCAAAGATTTCGACCATTCCTTCCCACTCTCCTACATGCACGTCTAGGGTAGCAGGGAACTGCGGTGACCTGTCAAGTTGCTCGGCAGACGAAATAAATTGCCAGGGCATCGCTGAGCCCGAGCCATTTCGTCCCGGCAGGAGCGGCACGCACCGGCGGTGTAGTGTATATCCAGCGCCCCTGGTCGTGTGTCGGCGACTGCTATCTTTGCGGGGGCGATATGAGCGGGAGGGGGAGATAAAGGATGAGTAGAGAGCGGGAAGGCCATATCCCCGTGACCGGGGGACAGGTCTGGTACAGAATTGTCGAAGGTGAAGGAGAGAGAGTGCCGCTACTGGTTCTGCACGGTGGACCGGGATTCAGTCACGACTATTTGGCCTCGCTGGCGGATATGCGGGACGAACGGCCCGTAGTCTTTTACGACCAGCTCGGGGCCGGAAACTCGGACAGGCCGTCCGACCCTTCCCTGTGGACGCTGGACAGGTTCGTCGAGGAGCTCGGCCAGGTCCGGCAGGGACTGGGACTGGATGAAGTGCACATCCTGGGTTCCTCCTGGGGGTCCATGTTGGCAACTGAGTACATGTTGCGTCACCCGCGTGCGGAGGGGGTTGTGAGCCTGGTGTTCGCCGGCCCCGCCCTGAGTGCTCCCCGGTGGGAAAAGGATGTGCGGGAGCTTCTGTCCTGCCTTTCTGATGAGAGCCAACGCATCATCCGCGAGTGTGAGGAGGCCGGGGACTATGAGTCAGAGGATTACGAGAGGGCGATGATGGAGTTCAACGAGAAACACGTGTGCCGGGTTCAACCCTGGCCTGATTTTGTGCAGCGCAGCTTCGAGAAGATGAGTGAGGACGTTTACGGCACCATGTGGGGGCCGAGCGAGTTTACCATCACCGGCACCCTGCAGGACTTCGATAGGGTGGATCAGCTGCGCCGCATTCAGGCCCCCGTGCTCTTTATTTGCGGCCGGCACGACGAGGCCACGCCGGAGACCACCGAGCACTACCACCGCAGCCTTCCAGGTTCGGAGTTTTACGTAATTGAAGATGCCTCACACATGCAGCATGTGGAGCAGCCGGAGGAATTTATGGCTCGAGTCGGTCAGTTTTTGCACCGGGCTGAACAGGGTCCCGCTTAACCGATTCAGCTCTGTCCCGGTGGTCCAGGTGCAGCCGGGACCGCACCCCATCGCACCGCCCTGCGGCAGGTTTTCGGCGCATGAGCCTCTCTGCATGCGGCAGATGGCCCGCGCGGCGGTGCGATGGGGTAAGTTCCCTCGACACAAGAGAGTCCTGCAGGGTTTTTGCTCTATCATGGCGAACAATTCACGGGATAAAGGCGAGAGTGTAGAGATGGATATTTGATTTTCGTTACCAGATTGAGGGGGGAATTGAATGCTTAGAGGCAAGTGGTTTATGGCAATCCTGGCGGTCATGGCTGCAGTGCTGCTGCTCGCGGCAGCATGCGGCCCCGCAGCTGAGGATGTCGAGGAGCCAGAAGAACCTGAGGAACCAGAGGAGCCCGACGACCCGGATGATCCGGAAGATCCCGATGACGACCGGTACGGAGGAGAGTTGGTCATGGGCACCTACGGTGACGCCAACTACTTCATGCCGCCGCTCACCGGGGATGGATATACCTACCATACCAAATACCTCATCTTCGACAGTCTGGTCCGGATGGACCATAACCTGGAGCCGCAGCCGTGTCTAGCCGAAGACTGGGAAATCTCTGATGACGAGCTCACTTTCACCTTCCACCTGCGCGATGACGTGACCTGGCACGACGGCGAGCATTTCACTGCCGATGACGTGTGGCTCACGTACCAGTTCATAGCCAACCCATTCGGCTTCTCCGCCAAGACCGACTATCTTGCGCCGCTGGTTGGCTTCTCCGATATGTCGGCAGAAGTGGATGAACTGCACGACAAACTGGATGCCGATGAGATAGATGAGGATGAGTGGACGGAGCGCGTCCTGGCGGCCTACGAGGAATGGAAGGCTGAGGATGCCATAGAAGTTGTCGATGATTACACCATTCAGTTCCATCTGGAGTACCCCAGCGGTTCTTTTCTTACCATTTCCACCGAGGTCGGCGTGGTTCCCGAGCACATTCTCGGGGATGTGGACCTGACAACGACGGATCTTTCCGAGACCGAGTACGCTCGGGATCCGGTGGGCACCGGGCCGTTTGAGTTCATTGAGTGGGAGCGGGGAGATCACTGGATTCTCGACGCTTTTGATGACCACTGGGACGGCCGTCCCTATCTCGACAGGGTGATTTTCCGCGTCATCCCGGACGAAACCACGCGAATATCGGAGCTGGCCCGCGGCAACATCGACAAGGCCTACAGTGTGCCGTTTGCCGAGCTGGACTACCTCGAGCAGCAGGACAATGTACAGATACTCTCCGGACCCAGCCTGGGATGGGACATGATCAACTTCCAGCTGGAGCGCCACTTCTTTGATGACCTGCGCGTGCGCAAGGCCGTGTCCCATGCCTTCGACAAGGTATCGGCAGTCGATGCCATCTACGAGGGACGACGTCCGGTGGCGTACGGGCCGTTCAACCCCGCCTTTGACTGGGCGCACAATCCCGATGTCACCAAGTACGAGTATGATCCCGACCGGGCGGTCGAGCTGCTGGAGGAGGCCGGGTTCGAACACGACGGTGATGGCTGGTACAAGGACGGGGAGTCCATGGACTTTGCTCTCCGCGTTGGTACTGGCTCCACCTCGATTGAAATGTGCGAGCTGTTCCAGTATGACCTGGGTGAGATCGACGTCGATGTGACCATCGAGCCTCTGGAGGAGGCGGCCTGGCTGGATGCCATCTTCTCCGCGGACTTCGATATGATGTACTTCGGCTGGACCGGGCTGGCCGACCCGGACGGCTACATCTACACCGTCCATCACTCCAGTGCGATCGGCGGGCGTAACGTGATGAAGTACAGAAACGATCGCGTGGATGACCTGTTCGACAAGGCCAGGATGACCCCGGACATAGATGAGCGGGGAACTTACTATTACGAGATCCAGGAGATCCTCGCGGAGGAAATCCCGGTCATCTACATGAGCTACTACGTGAACTACCATGCGGTTGCCGAGGGTCTGGAGGGCCTGGTGCCCAACCCGACCAAGCACGCCTCGATATTCTGGAGCCTGAAGGATGCCTACTGGGCGGAATGACAGGCAGGTGAGATTAGATCAATCCAGGCAGGTGGCTGCCGCGCGGCCGCCACCTGCCGTGCACCGGAATGGGAGTTCTAGCACATGAGCAACTACATCATAAAACGTATGGGTCTGGCACTTCTGACCCTTCTGGGAGTGTCTATCCTGATCTTTACAATTATCAACCTTGCCCCGGGCGGCCCGGAGGTCGTGATGGTGGGCGAGGATATGGATCCCGCGTTAGCCGAGCGGATGCGGATCCGCCTGGGTCTGCACGAACCGGTGTACCTGCGTTATTTTCGCTGGGTGACGGCCTCCCTGCAGGGGGACTTTGGCTATTCCTTCCGCACCGGCCATCCGGTACTCCCGGTGGTTCTGCACAACCTGCAGCGCACGCTGATACTGACCATCGGTGCCCTGGTGCTCTCGGTG
Organism: Clostridia bacterium; assembly: GCA_003554565.1. Classification (GTDB taxonomy): domain Bacteria; phylum Bacillota; class Sulfobacillia; order SLMV01; family SLMV01; genus PWGR01. The sequence continues at coordinate 1,042 of PWGR01000021.1, read as the reverse complement.
GTCGTCTCGATTGTGGTGGGGGTGGTATCTGCTGTGAAGCAGTACTCCCTATTTGACCAGGTGGCATCGCTGGTGGCCTTCATGGGAATCAGTATAGCCAATTTCTGGCTGGGGCTGATGCTGATGCTCGTCTTTGGCTTTCACCTTGGGTGGCTCCCGATTTCTGGAAGCGGAACGGTGGGCATGGAGTCGGGAACCCTGGCCTACTACATGGACCGGGCGCGACACCTGGTGCTGCCCGTGTTTGCCCTGGGTTTCATGCGTCTGGCTGTACTGGTTCGTTACGCCCGCTCGGGGATGCTGGAGGTGCTGCAGCAGGATTATGTGCGCACTGCCCGGGCCAAGGGTCTCACCGAGCGAGTGGTTATCTACAAACATGCGCTTCGCAATGCCATGATTTCGGTGGTGACGGTCATAGGCCTGTCGATCCGCTTCCTGGTTGGCGGATCGGTGGTGATCGAAGAGGTTTTTGCCTACAGCGGGGTGGGACGCTTGACAGCGTCTGCCGTCTACGACCGGGATTTTCCCATCGTGATGGCTGTGTGTCTGATGATCTCCGTTGTCGTGCTCGCCGGGAACCTGTTGACCGACCTGGCCTACGCTCTGGTTGATCCGCGGATCCGGTTTGATTGAAGCAGAGGAAGAGAGGTCTTTTTCTTGAGTGAAGAAACTAAAATCAGTACAGTTGAAACGAGAGAGGAAGCGTCTGCGGTAGCCACTGTAAATGTCTGGCGGATGCTGCGGCGGTTCGGGCGACGCCGCGGGGCCCTCTTCGGTCTTGGCGTGCTGGCCGTACTTGTCCTCGCCACCATCCTGGCCCCGTACCTGACAGCGCACAACCCGGGTGAACCAAATATGACCAACAGGCTTGCACCCCCGGGCGGCGAGCATCTCTTTGGCACCGACAACCTGGGCCGCGATTTGTTTGCCCGGACACTTTTTGGCGCGCGGGTATCCCTGACCGTGGGCCCGCTTGCCACCGCCATAGCGCTTGCAATCGGACTGTTGGTCGGCTGCATCTCCGGATTTTATGGCGGCACGG
>PWGR01000197.1 GCA_003554565.1 Clostridia bacterium | reverse complement strand
GTGATGGCTACCTTGTGTGAACGTGGTGCCAAAGTGGTTGATGCCACCTGTCCGCGGGTGCGCCGGGTGCAGAAAGCCGCCGAGAAGTACCGTGAGCAGGACCTGCCCATAGTTATCGTGGGTTATCGCAACCACCCCGAGGTGCGCGGGGTGCTGGGCCACTGCGGGGCAGGTGTCGAGGTGGTGGAGTCCGCGAAAGAAGCTGAAGAACTCCCGTCGATCAGGGAGCGGGCAGTGCTATTTCAGACCACCTTTGATCCGGAGCGTGGACCTGCGGTTATTGATGCTCTCGAGAAGAGAACTGGGCGGCTCACGGTGGAGGAGACCCTGTGTCATGTGGTAAATGACCGCAGATCCGAGGTACAGTGCCTCGTAGATGCGGCTGATTGCCTGGTGGTAGTGGGCGGAAAAAACAGCTCCAATACTTCTTCTTTGGTGGAAATCGGTCGACGTGCAGGAATTGCGACGGTCCATGTTGAAACCCCTGATGACTTATCACTGCAAGATTTGCGCGGTGCGCAGACTGTAGCGGTGGTGGGAGGGACTTCAACTCCGGAGGAGGACATCAGGGACGCGGAACAGAGGATTATCCGCCTGCTGGCGGGCCCTGCTGGAGATTGAAGTGAAGGTTTGTTATCTTTACAGTTAGGATGAAGGAGTTAAATCGCGAGGTGGGGGACCTATTGATACTGTCGATCTGGGTAAGGAGGCGCGTGCCAAGAGGACAATTCCAATCCGTATTACCGGCCACCGACGAAAAGCTCCGATAGTACAGGTAAAGGAGAGGAATATCTAGACGTGCTATACGAAGAAAAAGATAAGAACCAGGGTGCCGACGAGGAGAAGGATGAACTGCAGGAGCAAGAGGAAGAACCGACGGAAGAAATGGACGTCGAAGAGACTGATGAGGACGAGATTGTTGGGGATGAGCCCGAGGCAGAAGATGTCGACGAAGAAGAATGCGTAGAAGATGTCGACGAGGAAGAATGCGTAGAAGATGAAGAGATCGCAGCGGAAGACGAGGGACCGGAGGAATCTGGAGCAGACGAAGATGAGGGAGAGGAAGAGGAGGACAAGGACGAGCAAGAGTCCATCCCCAGCATGGAAGAGACGGAGGCCGCTCTGGACTTTGAGCCGCTGGAGCCGGGTGATGTCGTTGAGGGAACCGTGGTGCAGGTCAACGAAGATAACGTGCTGGTGGATGTCCGCTACAAGTCCGATGGTGTCATCCCGCTTTCGGAGCTCAGGCTGAAACCGGGTGAGAAACCACAGGATATCTTCTCCGTCGGGGAGGAACTCCCGGTCTACATTCTCAGCGTCGACGGGCGCGACGGGGCGGTACTGGCATCTTACCGCCGTGCACTGGATGAAATCGCGTGGGATCGTCTTTACCTCGCCCATGAGGAGAAAGAGACTATCGAGGCGCCGGTCGTGGAAGAAGTCAAGGGCGGCCTGGTGCTGGACGTGTTCGGTCTGCGCGGGTTCATGCCAGCTTCGCACGTGGATCGTGGGTTCGTGAGCGACCTGTCCGTCTACGTGGGAGAGAAGGTCAACGCCCGGGTGATAGAGCTGGATCGCAATAAGAACCGCATCATACTTTCCCGTAAGATAGTCCTGGAGGAAGAGCACCAGGAACAGCAGCAGGAGACCTGGTCGTCGCTGGAGGAAGGCCAGGTGCGAGAGGGCGTCGTCAAGGGAATCACAGACTTCGGGGCTTTCGTGGACCTCGGTGGAGTCGATGGATTGCTGCATGTTTCTCAGATGTCCTGGGGTCGCGTTGATCACCCGTCCGATGTCGTCTCCGAGGGACAGGAGATCGAAGTCAAGGTCCTGCGCGTGGACCCGGAGGAAGACAAGATTTCTCTGGGACTGAAGCAACTGCAGCCCGATCCGTGGGAGAATGTGGACGAGAAGTACTCGCCGGCCGACGTGATAAAAGGTCGGATCATGCGCATTGCTCCTTTCGGCGCATTCGTCGAGCTGGAGCCAGGCGTAGAAGGTCTCGTGCATATCTCAGAGCTGGCCGACTACCATGTGGCCGAGCCCAGTGAGGTCGTCTCAGAGGGTGAAGACGTGACGGTCAAGGTGCTCCGGGTCGATCCCGATGACCGCCGCATCAGCCTGAGCCTCAAGGAGGCGCGCAGGGAGGATCAGAAGACGAAGACAAAGTCCAGCCGCAGAGCGGGCAGCCTCACCCTGGGAGATGTGTTCGGTGATCTGTTGACCGAGACACGTGATCGGCTGAGCGATGAGGAACAAGATGCAGAAGACGAGGAACTCGAGCAGGATGAGGGGGAAGAGGAAGATAAGTGAAGAAAGATGAACCCGACGGACATTTTCCGAACCCGCTCGGTGAAAACCGCTTGCGACGGAAAGTGGATCACCTCGAGCTTGCGCTGACAGTGCAGGATGGACCGTTGAATCCGGGTTTTTCTGATGTGCACCTCATCCACAGCGCCACTCCGGTCGCCGATCTTCCCGATGTGCATTTAGACACTGCCTTTTGGGGGCGAGGGTTCTCGTCCCCTTTCCTTGTGGACGCCATGACCGGTGGACCCGCCGCCAGCACGGACATCAATGCAGCCGTATCTGCGGCAGCGGGTTCAGCCGGTTGGGGCATGGCCGTGGGATCGCAGCAGGCGGCACTGGATGACGGGGAGGCCGCGCGCAGCTTTGAGGTGGTGCGTGAACGCAATCCCCGTGGATGGGTGATGGCCAATCTGTCCGCCGGTGCGGATTCAAGTGCGGCGGCACGGGCGGTGGATATGATTTCTGCCGATACACTGCAGCTTCACCTCAACCCTGTGCAGGAGCTACTCATGTCCGAAGGGGACCGCAGTTTCGGGGGGATACTGGAGGCAGTTGAATCGGTGGTAGAGAATTGCCCGGTGCCGGTGATGGTGAAGGAGGTAGGGTTCGGTCTGTCTGCCGAGACCGTCCGGGGTCTTCTGAAATGTGGAGTCCATTCTGTCAATGTTGCCGGAGCGGGCGGCACCAACTTTGCGGCG
>PWGR01000226.1 GCA_003554565.1 Clostridia bacterium | reverse complement strand
TAGACCCCTCTTTCCTTTCTCAGGTTGTCCCAGTACCGGCACTGGCGTCGGGCCTCCCGCTGCAGCCTCTGGACTCTCCTGTCCCTTGATCACCTATGTGTCTGCTGCCTGATGGGCAGGCAACGGTCGGTTGTCATGCTCTGTTTCCCACTCACTTCTCCTCGTTGAGTGTAGCAGGGGAACCGCTGTGTCCCGGGTAATTCACAGATCCGGAGAGTGATGCGCATTTTTCTCTACCGCTGCTGCATCATGGTTTCGACTCATACCCGGAGGTTCTGCCCGACTGCACACGTGGTTTCTCGCTGCGGATCAATTATTTCCTGGGTCACGGCACCTGTGCCGGCGGACAGCTGGGCCAGCGACGATTACTCGCTGCAACGACTTCGGCCGGGCTTTCTCTGAGGTCTACCGGGTTAGTGCTGCCACTTGTGCGGCGTTTGATACGGACTGTCACTCCGTTGCTGGGATGCCTGCCGGCAGGAACGGAGTCATGCTGATGTGCTGCTCCTCAGACTTGTGCCGAGTTTCGACCAACCGGAATTGATCCCATATAATCATTGTGGCACTAAGTCCGGGCCCGTGTGTAGTGGAGAACAGGCGCAGCTGTCAGGAGTCTGCTCGGAATCGCTGCTTCTCCGGAAAAGTCGATTGGACTCCCGTATGCCTTCTAAACAGGGTCGCCCAATGTAGCGAACTGCCATGATCTACGGAGGGAATATGAGGCGCTCGGACTGGTGCGCGGCAGCTGCATAAAGACCACTCACCTGGGCCGGGATGTCGCAGCGGGGCTGCGGAAGCTGTTCTGCGCACGGGTGACGGAGTACGCAGGTCTGCTGAAGCGTGCCCGGGATGAGGTCATGAAGGAGATGGTGAGTGAAGCCGAACAACTGGGCACAAACTCGGTCATCGGGGTGTGCTTGTCCACTGCCAGCGGAACAGTGGAGCGGCTGAAGTGATTGCTCGCTGCACGGCCGCATATAGCCTGTGAGGCGGTGGCTCCGGGCATGCAGGAGAAGGGAGTCGACCTATCGGCGTCACCGGCGGTGTCCTCCACTGCGACGGAGGCCCTGGTCAATGATCTGCCTGCCTTGAGCGGCCGCAGCAATCCTTCGCCCGGAACGGGACTCCGGCTCTCCCCGGTCAGGGCGAGCCGGGCGGGTAGGGCGGCCGGTGTGGCGATTCGCGGGGCGTGGTTAGCAGGCGAAGGCATACCGGGTACCGATATCGTTCCCCACGGTATGCCGCGAGGGTGCCCGCGACGCTGAAGATCAGGTCGCCGCAGATCACCGCCAAAAATAGAAGTATGCCCACTGCGATTGGGATGAGAAGCACCGAGCCGATAGTGGCCATTTTAACGGTGATCTGGAAGTTTATCACCTCGCGGGCCTGATCCCGGGGAAGGTCTTCCTCGTTGCGGAGCATGTAGATTACGAGAGGACCGAGAAAACCAGTGAACATGCCCAGAATGTGGGCGAGAGCGGCCAGCCCGGTATCTTCATACCTCTGTGCTTCCAAGGTATCCCTCCTTGTTTACCCTCCGCTTCTGAGTATACCCCGTTGTGTGCACCCGGGCACCCCCGCACTGAGGCCGGCAGGAACTATCGGTGACTCCTGCGAAGAGGACAGAAGCAAGCTCACCGGACCGGCTCACGCCGATGTCCGCCGAAAGGATGATGGGAATGTCTATGAAGGACACGCCGCAGTACTACCACCGGGTGCTGGAGCGGATTCGCCCCCGTAGCCGCCCGGCATTCGAGGAGGACGGGATGCAGGAGCGGGTCTGGGGTCGCCGCTGGGGTGTCAGAAATGACGTGGGCCGCCTCAGGATGGTGCTGCTGCACCGCCCCGGCGAGGAAATTCGGATTATGACGGAAGACAGGTACGATCCGGAGATCGAGGCGCTGATCGATGACGATGCCCAGTGGTATTTCCGTTCGGACCGGGCTCCCGATCTCGTTCGGATGCAGAAGGAGCACGATCATATGGCCCGGGTGCTGGAGGAAAACGGAGTGGAGGTCCAGTATGCTGGTGGGTCGCCGAATAATCCCAATGCCATGTTTACACGCGACGCCGGTATAGCCGTACAGGGCGGCGCGGTGGTCTGTCGCCTGGGCCCCGTCGGCAGGGATTTTGGAACCGGCCGCAGGGGAGAGGAATATTACGTGACGCAGAAGCTGGCGGAGCTGGGCATGCCCGTACTGCGCCCCATACATGGAACCGGCCTGCTCGAAGGGGGGAGCTTCTGCTTCCTCACGGAGGATTGTGCGGCGGTGGGTACCGGCTACCGCCAGAACCCGGAGGGGGTGGACCAGCTGCGCAGTGTGCTGCAGCATCAGGACGTCCGGCTGGTGGAAGTGCCGCTGACCGGCCACAGCCTGCATATAGACGGGGCGATTGTTATGATAGATCGCGATGCAGCGCTGGTTAATGTCACCCGCCTGCCCTATTGGTTCCTCGATACAATGGATGAGCTCGGGATACGACCAGTGCACCTGGACCCGCGCGATCCCGCCACGGCGATCAACTGCCTGGCGCTTGCCCCCGGCAGACTCCTCATGAATGATGCCGCAAAATGGACCACCGACGCCCTTGACCGTATGGGGTACGACTGCATTCAGATTCCGTATGGTGAGTGCCACCGGCATGGTGGCAGCATTCACTGCTGCACGATGCCGCTCATCCGTGATCCGTGAAAACAGGAAAGGTGCAGGCCATGTCCCTGCCCGGTATACACCTCAGTGCCGGGATGCGCACTGCAAGACGCCTGCGGCAATCCGGGTCGCAGCCGCTGGCTGCGGGTTGCCGGGGAAAGAGGTGCAGCCGACGGGGACAATAGAACACCGGGACTGCCCGGAACTGGCCCCTGCCGAACAGCCCGATGATTACGTCTCCTCAGACCTCCTGTTCCTTCTGCGGCGGGAACCATCCCTGAGTGCGCAGGCAGATCTGCACAAGAAGCAACATGATCGGAACTTCAATTAGCATACCCGTCACTGCCGCCAGTGTTGCTCCCGAGTCTATCCCGAACAGCGTTATCGCCATGGCTATGGCCAC
>PWGR01000059.1 GCA_003554565.1 Clostridia bacterium | reverse complement strand
GGCAACCCGCCACCCAGAGTTTGCGAGACCCCGTCGGGCATGCTCAACGCCATAGGTCTGGAGAACCCGGGCGTAAAGCGGGTGATGACCGAGTACCTGCCCGCCCTGGAGAAACTCGACACCACTGTGGTGGTGAACATCGTCGGACGAACGGTGGAGGATTACGTGCGCGTGGCCGAGGAGTTGAATGGCGCGGCCGGTGTGGACGCGTTGGAGTTGAACATCAGCTGTCCCAATGTGGAGGCCGGGGGCATGGCCTTCGGCACGTCACCAGCTGCTGTCGAGTCCCTGGTTGCCGAGGTTAGATGGGTCACTGGCCTTCCGCTGTTGGTAAAACTTTCACCGAATGTAACCGACATCGGCGAAATCGCGCGCGCCGCGGAGCGGGGGGGAGCAGATGCTCTGAGCCTTATAAACACCGTACTGGGCATGGAGATCGATGTTCAGCACAGAAAGCCGGTGCTGGGAAATGTCTTCGGTGGACTCTCTGGTCCCGCAATTCGCCCGGTTGCACTTCGCTGCATCTGGCAGGTTCACGAGGTCACTGATCTGCCAATTCTGGGCATGGGCGGTGTGTCGTCTGCCCGCGACGTGGTGGCCTTCATGCTGGCCGGGGCGGCGGCCGTGGGTATTGGTACAGCGATTTTCTCCAACCCCTCACTTCCCGGGGCGGTGCTCTGTGATCTTCGAAAGTACTACGAACGTGAGGGGCGCCCGCCAGTCGGCGGTGCCCATCTGGAGAGAGGTGACGAGACATGAACCCACAGGATCGGCTGATTGTTGCGCTGGATGTTCCCTGTCGCGACGATGCCATGGGATATGTGGATTCTCTCCTGCCTGAGGTCCGTCAGTTCAAGGTTGGTCTGGAGCTGTTCTGTGCGGAGGGTCGCCCACTTTTGGATGAGATCCGTGATCGGGGTGGGCGGGTATTCCTGGACCTGAAGCTGCACGACATTCCAAATACCGTGGAGTCCGCCGCCCGCATCCTGCATCACTCCGGGGTGTGGATGACCAACGTTCACGCCTCGGGCGGACCGGATATGATGCGGGCTGCCCGGGAGGCCTTTCCGGAGGAGCAGCTGCTGGCGGTGACTGTGCTCACGAGCCTGGACCAGCGCACTGTAAATGAATTCTGGGGAACTGAATACGGAATTGAGCAGATCGTGCAGCGGTGGGCTGTGGCCGCGCAGGAGGAAGGTTTGAACGGGGTGGTGTGCTCTCCCAGGGAGATCGAACCTGTACGTCGTGCTGCCGGTTCACAGTTCACCGTGGTTACCCCCGGCATCCGTCCTCGATGGGCGGCAAGTGGTGACGATCAGCGTCGCGTGACCACCCCACGTCAGGCGGTCTTCAATGGCGCAGATTACCTGGTCATAGGACGTCCCATCACCGGCGCGGAGAGCCCGAAGGACGCCGCAGGCAAAATAGTGAAAGAATTGCGAGATGAGGCGGGTGATTATGATGGATGAGGGCCACAAAAGTGAAGAACAGGTGCTTCAGCTGTTTCGCGAAACGGGGGTGCTGTTGGAGGGGCATTTTCGCCTCACCTCCGGAAAGCACAGTCGGCAGTTTTTGCAGTGTGCGCAGGTCCTGCGTTTTCCCGCTCACACCGAGGAACTGGCGGCCATGATGGCTGATCCTTTCCGTGACGAGGGTGTGGACAAGGTAGTGGGACCGGCCATGGGTGGAATCATCCTTTCGTACGAGGTCGCCAGGCAGCTCGGGGCAGAGGCGATCTACACCGAAAAAGCTGACGAGGGCGCCAGGCTGCGCCGTGGATTCTCCGCAGAACCCGGGGAAAAGGTGCTGGTGGTCGAAGATGCCATAACCACCGGTGGGACGGTCAACTCAGCCATCGAGATCTTCGCGCAGACCCAGGCGGACCTGGTAGGAGTGAGTGTGCTGGTGGATCGCTCCGGCAGAGCCGTGGATTTCGGGATCCCCTATCATGCAGTGGTGACGATGGAGATCCCCGCGTACACTCCCGCTGACTGTCCTATGTGTCGGGAGGGTGTGCCCCTGGTCAGTCCGAAGGATCTGGGGATGTAGCCCCGGGATACAGCTGCAACTTCGCCACATCAATTGCCCCTTCCCGGGCTGTGCCGGGAGGGGGCCTGTCCGTTTGCATGCTTTCCTGGTGCCGTGAAACCGCAGGAACCATTGCACTATCCCTCCCCGGAAGACCGTCCTTTTGCTCCTGGATCCGTTTCATGCAGGCAGGACATTCTGGTTGCCATCTGATGATGCTTCATCATGGCAATCTGAGGCCCGCCCAGGCTGCGACCAGAGTCGAACCTGGAAGCGGGAGTACGGTATGGATGATTATTAAGAATCTCCGGCAAGATTTACGTATTATTGCAGGGAATTGGGACAAAAAAACGAAATGATCTGCAAACAGGGCCATCTGAACAGGGGGAACATGATGTCAAAGCAGAAAATGATCGTCACTGCGGCAGTCAACGGTTCTGTACCCACCAAGGAAGACACCCCCCATGTACCGATCACACCAGAAGAAGTAGTGCAGGATGCGGTGCAGTGCTGGGAAGCGGGCGCCTCTGTAGTGCATATTCACGCAAGGAGGGAGGACGGCGGCCAGTCGCACGACCGGGAATACTTCCGGCGATGTCTCGAGGGCATCAGTGATGAATGCGACATCATCGTCCAGTTTTCCACCGGGGCCCGGAAGCCGGTGCCGGCCGAGACCAGGATTCAGTCGATAGACCTGCATCCGGAGATGATGAGCGTCAACTGTGGTTGCTGTAACTTTCCGCAGGGCCCATTCATCAACAGCATGCAGGATATTGAGTACTGGCTGACGGAGATGAAAAAGAGCGGTGTCAAACCTGAACTGGAGTGCTTCGATCTCAGCCATGTCTATGCCGCAGCGGAACTGTATGACCGGGGATTGATACCAGATCCACCTCTTTTCAACCTCATATTTGGTGCAAAGGGTGCACTGCCGTTTACCCCACAGAACTTCATTCACATGCACGAGTGCGTCCCGGAAGGAGCCCTGATCAATGTGATCGGGGTGGGCAGGCACCAGCTCCCTGTCACCGTGATGTCGACCGTGCTGGGCAAT
>PWGR01000311.1 GCA_003554565.1 Clostridia bacterium | reverse complement strand
GTGGTGATCAACGTGCACGGCCGGGTGTTCATAGAGACGGAATTTTCCTGCCCCTTCCGGGCCACAGAGCGCATCCTGCGCTGCTACCGACAGAAGATTCCCCAGGCGGCGGTGATTGTGGACCTGCACGGCGAGGCGACATCCGAGAAGCAGGCGTTTGCCCATTATTTCGATGGGCAGGTGGCAGCCGTCGTCGGCACCCACACCCACGTGCAGACGGCGGATGCCCGCATTCTTCCGGGCGGAACCGCTTTCATCACCGACGTTGGTATGACCGGACCGTCCGACGGGGTGATCGGTGTGGAGGCGGACAAGGTAATCGAGAAGTTTTACACCCAGATGCCGGTCCGCTTTGAGGTGGCCGGGGGGGCGACCATGATCAACGCTGTACGTATCGACCTGGAGACGGAAGGTGACAGGTCGCTGACAACGGACATCGAACCAATCAATCTTCACTTTGAGTAGACGGGAGAGGAGAGGAAACTGTGCCATCCACACGGGAAAGACGCTTCATGCAGGGCAACGAGGCAGTACTGGAGGGGGCTCTCGCTGCCGGGGCCCGGTTTTTCGCCGGGTATCCCATCACTCCTTCGTCGGAGATAGCTCAGGCCGCCTCCGTGCGTCTCCCGGCCCTGGGAGGCACCTACCTGCAGATGGAGGATGAGCTGGCGAGCATGGCCGCCGTGGTGGGCGCGGCACTGGCCGGGGAGAAGAGTTTCACCGCCACCAGCGGTCCCGGCGTGTCGCTCATGCAGGAGAATTTGGGCGTGGCGATCATGGCTGAAGTTCCCTGCGTGGTGGTGGATGTCCAGCGTTCGGGACCGAGCACGGGACTGGCCACCAAGCCGGCGCAGGCGGATACAATGCAGGCGCGCTGGGGATCGCACGGGGATCATTCGGCGATCGTCCTGGCTCCCTCCTCGGTGCAGGAGTGCTTCGATCTGACGGTGCGGGCCTTCAACCTGGCGGAGCAGTACCGACACCCGGTGTACCTGCTGTCGGACGAGATCGTCGGGCACATGCGGGAGAGTGTCACCCTGCCGGAGGCGGACGAAGTGGACATCATCACCCGCCGGAAACCAGATGTTGACCCGGCCGACTACCGGCCGCACGACTGGGAATCGGACGGAGTTACACCCCCGCTGGCTCCCTTCGGGTCGGAGTACATCTACCATGCCAATTCATCGATGCACGACGACACCGGGTTTCCCAACGCTGACCCCGAGAACGCGCGCCGGGTCATCTCTCACCTGCACGACAAGATTGAAAAGGCGGTCGATGACATAGCTGATTACGAGCTGGTGGGACCAGAAGACCCGGACGTGATCATTGTGACTTACGGGTGCACCGCCCGCACCGCTGAACAGCTGGTGCTGGACCAGCCTGTGAACGGGTGCCGGGTATCGCTTCTGGTCATGCGTTCGCTCTGGCCCTTCCCCGATGCGGCGTTCGCGGAGATACGTGCCGGGGGCATCCCCGTCGTCGTGGCTGAGATGAACCTCGGTCAGATGGTGCGCGAGGTGAGCCGGGTTATGGGACCCGATTATCCCTGCCACAGCCTGACCAAGAGCAACGGAATACCAATATCGCCCCGCGAGATGGCAGCGTTCATCGAGGAGGAGGTTCTATGAAAGCCCTCGCACCGTACCTCAAGAGCGAAGACCTTCCCCTGTTCTGGTGTGCCGGGTGCGGAAACGGAATCATACTGGCATCCATCCTGCGCACCTTCTCTGCGCTGGAGCTGGCGCCCAAGGACATCGTGGTGTCCACCGGTATCGGCTGTTGGGGCAAGGCAGACGATTACCTCAAGACCAACTCCATTCACGGCACGCACGGGCGGGCCCTGCCGTTTGCCACCGGGATAAAGGCGGCGAACGACGACCTGACCGTCCTCGCCCTGATGGGAGACGGCGACTGCGCCACCATAGGCGGCAATCACTTCTTGCACGCGGCCAGGCGCAATATAGACGTAACTGCAATTGTCTCGAACAACTTCAACTACGGGATGACGGGGGGACAGTACTCGGCGACGACCCCTCCCCACAGCTACACCAGCACTTCGGTTTACGGAAACCCGGAGGGAGTGTTTGACCTGTGCGAGGTGGGCCAGGCGGCGGGCGCCACATTTGTTGCCCGCGGTACGGTGTACCACGCGAACCAGCTGGAGGGCCTGATCACCGATGCGGTGCGGCACCGGGGCTTTTCCCTGGTGGAGGTTTTCTCCTCCTGTCCGGTGTATTTCGGCCGCTACAATGAGAGACCCTCCCCCGTTGAGATGATGAAATACTGGCAATCCCGGGCCGTTCCGGTACAGCGTTACCGAAAGATGGATGAGGATTCCCGCGTGGACCGGGTGCCCATCGGCGTGTTCCACCGCGATGATCGACCCGATTTCAACACGCGCTACCGCGACATACGCGCCCGGGCGCGGGAGAGAATGGAGGGACGTGGGTGATGAGTAGACAGACAGCTCTGAACAAGGCCAAAAGCGGCGAGCGCACCGAGATAGTCCTCGCCGGGGTTGGCGGCCAGGGACTGGTCTTCATCGGGGGCCTTCTGGGTCGGGCGGCCACCGCCCGCGGACAGCACGCAGTGCAGACGCAGAGTTTCGGCGTGGCATCCCGCGGCGGCTTCACCAAGTCCGACATCATCCTGGCCGAGCTGCCCGTGGCCTATCCGATGGTCACCGAACCTGATGCGGTCCTGGCCCTGACAGATGAGGCTTATCACCGCTATGCGGACCTGAAGCCGGGGGCGCTCCTGCTTTACGACAGCGACAATGTCGCGGTGGATGAGGGGGCGCCCGGCAGGGGGTTCCCCTTCACGACCGCTGCGCGCAGGGAAAATCTTGAGGGCAGCTACAATGTGCTGGCGCTGGGAGCCCTGGTGGGCATGACGCAGGTGGTCCCGGAGGATGCCATACGGGAGGCCGTGGACGGCCCCAACCTGAAGGCATTTGAGCTGGGTCTGATGCTGGTGCAGGATGAAAGGGGTGGATAGACGTGGTCAGTACGAAGGCAGGCGACCTGCACAGCCGGTTTACGGTGGTTGACACGCACGTTGACACCCTGCTGGCGGCGGTGCACGGCATTCGCTCCCTGGGTGTCCGGTCGCACAGCGGGCACGTTGATTTTCCCCGCCTGCGCGAGGGAGGCGTAGATGTCCAGTTTTTCGCTCACTACATAGAACCCGATTACAAGCCCGATCGCGGGCTGCTCCGCTTCATGCAGATTGCCGACGTGTTCTACCGGGAAGTGGAGGAAAACAGTGATATCGCTCAGGTGGCGCTCAGCGCAAGAGACATCCAGCGCATAACCTGGGAGGGTCGGATTGCCTGCATACTTGCCGTCGAAGGGGCTGAGGCCATGCAGGGTGACCTGTCGGTGCTGCGGATGCTGCACCGTCTGGGGGTGCGCTGCATAGGGCTCACCTGGAACCAGCGAAACCAGCTGGCCGACGGGGTGGGTGAGATGCGGACGGGTGGAGGCCTGACTACACTGGGCGTCAAGGCGGTCAGGGAGATGAACCGGCTGGGTATAATTGTCGACGTATCGCATCTGTCCGACCCGGGTTTCTGGGACGTGGTGGACTGTACGGATCAGCCCTTCATCGCCACCCACTCCAATGCCCGCAGCGTGTGCGATCACCCGCGCAACCTCACGGACGAGCAGATCGACAGCCTGGCGGAGCGCGGCGGTGTGATGGGTATGAACTTCGCACCCGCATTTGTGGATGCCGAACGGGCCACGTTGGACCGGGTGCTGGATCACGTGGATTATATCTCCGACCGCGTGGGGCCCGCCCACGTCGGTCTCGGATCGGACTTCGACGGCATACGCGACACGCCGGAGGGGCTCGAGGATGTGACCCGGATGCCCCGCATAACGGAGGGCCTTCTGGAGCGCGGCTACTCAGACGATGATGTGCAGGCGATCCTGGGAGGCAACTTCCTGCGGGTCTGCCGCCAGGTATGGGGAGGCTGATTTCGTGCGGGGAGCCGCCGACCTGCATCTGCACTCGTCCGAGTCGGACGGGAGAAGCACACCCGGGGCTCTGGTCGACGCCGCGGCGGATGCCGGTCTCAGGTACATGGCTCTCTGTGATCATGACTCGGTGGGCGGGGTGGAGCGTGCCCTGCGCCGCGCCCGCAGCCGCGACGTGTGCGTGATCCCCGGGGTGGAGTTGGGCGTGCATGTGACCCTGCCGCGGGCCGGGGGCGACCCCACTGACTCCCGCCTGGCCGCCGGGGAGGTCCACCTGCTGGGATATGGAATGCGTGATATGGTCGAACTCGAGGATCTGCTGGAGGACATGCGCCGGAGCCGCGTGCACAGGATCGACGCCATCCTGGAGAATCTGTCCGGCGAGGGAATTGATCTCACGGAAGAGGACGTCCGGGGGCAGCTCGGGGCATCCAGCGTCCCGGGCAGGCCCCACGTAGCGCGTGCCCTGGTAGCCCGCGGCTGCTGCCGCACGGAGGCCGAGGCATTCTCGCGCTGGCTGGTTCCCGGGCGTCCCGGCTACATTCCGCGGAAAAAACTCAGTCTCGAGAGGGGAATTGCGGCCGTCCGGCGGGCCGGGGGAGTGCCGGTGTTTGCTCACCCCGGCCAGATGTATTCACTGCTGGAAGATGCCGTGCGTTTGGGGGTGCGGGGGGTGGAAGTCGTCCACCCGGATCATTCCTGCGCGGTTATGTCCCGGCTGCTGCGGTTCGCCCGCGAGCACGACCTGCTTCCCACCGGGGGGTCAGATTTTCACGGGCGCCCGAGCGACCCGGCAGTCGGGGAGGTCACGGCTCCGGCGGCCTGGGCGGAGGCCCTGCTGGCGGAGATTTAAGCGCCAGATTCATGGGAGAAAAACCGGGCATTTGCCGCCGGCCTCGCCATCTTACGGATTCCTGCGGGAGGGGTATCTTCCCCGACTGTCGGGCCCGGTATCGCTGCCTCACCGGTATGGCTTCGCATCGTTTCTCATAGGCTAATAGCAAAATCGCGGTGGGAGGGTGATGCGATCATGCGCGGTGAGGGACGGCGTGATCCCACGGTAGGGCGGGACGAGTACATTGCCGAGCTGGAGCGCCGCATTGACATGCAGCGCGAACAGCTGATACGCATGCGGCGGCGAAGCAGGGTGCTTTTGAATCTATTGGAGAGGTGGAGTCCCCGTCCCATGCCCGGGGGCGGCCGGGGTCCCGGCCGGGTGGTGTGCCTGTTCGAGGATGATGTAGATAGTTGATTGATCCTGACAGTTCGCGGTGACTAGTGGTAAAATTGCAGGTGGGCTAAAAGAAGCCAGAGGAGGCGGAAATTCAATGGCATGGGAAGATCAGACGGAACAACCAGAAAGCACTTCCGGTGCGGAGGAAGAGTTTGAGGCCCTGCCCGACCTGGGACAGAGACTGGGCCTCAACCCCAAGTCTTTCCGTGCCATCCTGCAGCAGTATTCCGATTTTTTGCCCCTGCACGAGCAGGGTGGCGAGAGGGGCCTTGCGGGAAGCGCCATAGAACACCTGCAGCACATACATAAGCGTACGCTGGAGGGATACACAGAAGAAGAGATTCGCTTTGAGCTGGCGCCGGAAGAAGATGCCGGCGGCGACGAGCCGGACGCACCCGCTGTTTTGGAGGAGGGTGTCCGGAGAGCCCCGGAGGCGGCCGAGCTGAGACGTCTACTCGAGGAGCTGAGGGAGCTGCGCGAACAGCTCACCGAGTCTGAACAGAAGCGCGTGCGGGATCGGGACAAGCTGATGATGTCGCTGATGCGCACGCAGAAGGAGATGAAGCAGCTGCGCTATGAGGTATCAAAATCCGGGACGCGCCGGCAGCGGACAATGTGGGATAAGCTCCTCGGGCGCTGAGGACATAAAGACCTAGGAGGTTGAACTGCGTGAGGGATCTTTCTACGCTTTATGCACCGGAATCCGTCGCCATAATTGGTGCATCGGACTCTCCGGGCAAAGTCGGTAATGTGGTGGTCAACAACCTGGTTGACAGCGGGTACCCGGGGAAGATCTACCCCGTTAACCCGAAGCGGGAATTGATAGAAAATCTGCGATGCTACCCATCGGTGCGGGATATACCGGATGACGTGGATCTGGCGGTCATCTGCATCCCGGCTCCGGTAGTGCCCGATGCGATGCGCGACTGTGCTGCCGCGGGCGTTAAATCTGTCGTGGTGATCACCGCCGGGTTCAAGGAAGCCGGTCCGGAGGGCGAGGCCCTGGAACAGGAGATCACCCGGATTGCCGACGACGCCGGCATAAACATGATGGGTCCGAACTGCCTGGGTGCTATGAATACCCACACGCCCATCAACGTCACCTTTGCCGGGGACTTCCCGCTGAAGGGCGACATCGCCTTTTTCTCGCAATCGGGCGCGCTGTGCATAGCCATTCTGGACTGGAGCCTGAACCAGGGGGTGGGCTTCAGCAAGTTCATCAGCATGGGAAACAAGGCCCAACTGAATGAGGCCGACTTCATCGCAGATGCCGCCGCTGATTCCGAGAGCCGCGTCATATTGATGTACCTGGAGAGCATCGAGGATGGCGATGCCTTCATGGAGGCCGCGCGGGAGGCGGTGCAGAAAAAACCCGTGATCATTCTCAAATCGGGGGTAAGCGAGGCCGGGGCGCAGGCCGCTTCCTCGCACACCGGGGCACTGGCCGGAAGTGATGCTGGATTCGCGGCCGCGTTCCGCCAGAGCGGCATAATCCGCGCCGAAAGGATGCAGGAGGAATTCGGCAAGGCCACTGCCTTCATCGGTGGGATAAACATCGCCGCGGGGCGCCGGGTGGCGGTTGTGACCAACGCGGGTGGCCTGGGAGTCATGGCCACGGATGCACTGGAGGGGGCCGGCCTGAAACTGGCGGAGCTGAGCGGGGAGACGCAGGAGAATCTGCG
Organism: Clostridia bacterium; assembly: GCA_003554565.1. Classification (GTDB taxonomy): domain Bacteria; phylum Bacillota; class Sulfobacillia; order SLMV01; family SLMV01; genus PWGR01. The sequence goes on along the minus strand of PWGR01000311.1, from coordinate 6,776 downwards.
TGCGGTCCTGCCGGAGATGGCGTCAGTGGAAAACCCGGTGGACATCGTCGGACACTCGGACGAGGATACCTATGCCGCTGCCCTGGAGACGGTGGTGCAGGATCCGGGTGTGGACATGATTCTTCCTCTGCTCAGCCCCACGGCGGTTCTCGATCCCGATGCCCTGGCTGAATACATGATTGAGCAGGGGCGCGAGTATTCCGATATCCCGATGTCAGCCTCCTTTACCGGCGGCGAGAGCGTGAAGGCGGCCAACGAGACTCTCCGTTCCGCCGGAATACCGTGCTTTCCGTTCCCCGAGGAGGCGGTCGAGGGATTGGTCGCCATGGTGGAGTACGGCGAGGCCCGCAGACGCCTCGGGGCCGGTCAGCCCCTCAGCTATGCGGGAGATCGGGAGCGGGTAAGGGAGATTTTCCGAGCGGTGCGGGCGGACGGCCGCAGAATCCTTCTCGGTCCGGAGGCGATGGCGGCAGCCCGGGCCTACGGTATAAGCACCGTTCCGTCAGAGCTGGCGACGTCGGCTCAGGAGGCCGGTCACCTGGCGGAGGAGATGGGCTTTCCCGTGGCCATGAAGGTGGCATCTCCCGACATCGTACACAAGACCGACATCGGCGGGGTGAAGCTGGATGTTGCGGATCGCGCCCTGACAGAGAAGGCCTTCGAGGAGATCATGCAGAATGCTGCTGAGGGCGAACCGGACGCCCGCGTCTATGGTGTCGAGGTGCAGAAGATGTTCCCGCCCGGGCAGGAGCTGATCGTGGGCATGACGCAGAGTCCGCCGTTCGGACCGCTTCTCATGTTCGGTCTCGGCGGCATCTTTGTGGACCTGATGGAGGACGTTTCGTTCCGTCTTGCCCGGCACCTCACAGACATTGACGTGGATGAGATGATAGGAGAAACCAAGGCGGCCGAGCTTCTCCGCGGTTACCGGGGGGACGCACCGAAGGATCTCGAAGCGGTGAAGGAGACCGTGGGACGGGTGGCGCAGCTCAGCCGGGATTTCTCTGATATTTCTGAGCTGGACGTCAATCCCTTCTTTGCCTACGAGGACGGCGTCGCTGCTCTCGACGTCAAGATAACGCTCACCCCCGAAGCCGGCGAAGGGAGATGAGATTGACGTGAAGGTGCAGGTGCTGGGACCGGGATGCCCGAAGTGCCGCAAGACAAAGAAAATCCTGCAGGAGACGGCGGACGACATGGGACGGCAGATCGATCTGGAGCACGTCACCGACGTTACGGAGATCTCCCGTCAGGGGGTCTTCATGACGCCGGCGGTGATCATAGATGGTGAGAAAGTCCTGGAGGGCAGAGTTCCCTCCAGCGACCAGGTGAAGGAGTGGCTCGCGGAGTAGACGAGAGCGCATCATGCATGGTTATGTGGGCGGTCGGCCGCACTGGCGCGGGGCCGCCCTTTTCGTTGTTCTGCGCCGCCGGGCAGGTGCACGACGACCCTGGGGCTCACCGGTTTGACCTGCAGTCTCTGGCGGACGAGGCCTGCAGCACGTCATCGCGTATAGGTTTGAGGCACAAAAGTTTCATCCAGGCCCGGCGCATGGTGGCGCGGAAGCGAGCTGTCAGAAGTGCCGTCTCCCCTGCCTGGACCAGGGGGCAGATGGCCCCGCCGTTTTCGTCCAATACCATGGTCAGTCTGCTGTGGGTGTCGAGGTGTGGGGCGAGCGGGAAAGTGCGGCAGCCGAAGGGGCGCAGGGACCTGCGGCAGGTCGCCTCACAGGTTACGAACCATCCTCCTTCTTTCCAGGAAGGGGGGAAAACATAGCGGCGCGAATCGTGCCAGGTCCGGCTGAGCCAGGGCTCGTCGCCGATGAGAAGCTGCTCCCCGGGATACAGGTATACCCCGACGCCGGGCGCCCAGTCCCGACAGCACATCGAGTCACAGAGTTTCCCGCAGTCCGTGGGAAGCGGGGTTGTGGTGTCGGTCATCTCGTAGATTTCGGTCCACAGGCGCAGAAGACCGTCGCTGCTGAGCATCGTGATCTCCTCCCCGGTGCGAGTACCAGTCTGTCACGGCCGCTGGGCATGGGCAAGTGCCCCCGCGGTTCAGACCCGCTGCTACACTGATACGGCCTGAAGGACCCGTCCGGAAAGAGAGGACTTGGCTGCGCTGCCGATGGCCGGATACCGGCTCCGTCTGCCGTCTGGCGTACACGGGCGCGGTTGACCGCTGTTCATGGAGCACACGCGGCTCCGGTCCGGCAGAAAGACGGATCCATTGATGTCAAATGAGAAGTGCTGCCGCTTCCGTCCAGCCTGATTGCACTCCGAATGCAGGCGGCATCATAATGGCAGGAGAGTTGCTATATTTGGCGAGACTGCAAAGGCGAGGGAAGGGCGGGGCCCTGGCATGACGGCGGAAGCGGCTGCAGTGGACCGTGGCCCGGGGCAGTGCCGGCGTGGGCGGACGGGCTGCGGGAATCCGCAGAACAATGCCGGGCTCCTGCCCACCCCGGATTGGCAGCGGGCGCTCGCACCCCGACAATCCAGTTATCCGAAGATGCCTGCGGGAAGCGGGGCGGGAGATGGTGCCGTTTGTCTCCCGGGGCGGCGGTCGTTGCGGACCGCAGTTTCTTGGGCCGGCAGGTGCGAAAGGGGGCGGTCAAGCTGCAGGCGAGGCAGAAGGATCCCAGCAGGTTGGTATTCAGGAAACGAGATAAGACCGGAGGGGAGGCGGGAGAGGAAGCAGCAGAGGAGGTCATGGACGAACTGCGACCAAGGCTTGAGGCGAAAATTCGGGAGTATATCGAGGAAGCTCAGGGGATGAAGGACGACTCTGGTTAGCCGACCTTCATCCGCCTTTGCGGGGACAATAGGATCGCCGGATGTGCGTTGGGGCGACTACTTTGGATATCAAGCTGCAGGCGACCCCGGCTTCCTGCCGGGTGTTCAGGGGACTGGGTCTGTGCGACGGTCCTCAGCTGGTGGCAGAGTCACCGAAGAATCCGGGGATCGAACTTCTCAGCCGGACCCCGGTAAGGAACACCTCTTTTGAGGTTGTGTGGTCGGTGCCTGTAAGTGATCGCCGATTCGGGACAGAAGTTATAGCAGCGCATGCAGAGAACGCAACGGTTCCGCGTGGTGAAAGATCCACCGTCGGAGACCAGGTTGCCAGAGGGGCACACCTTCTCACAGTACCCACAGAGAGTACAGCGCTCCGGGTCCACCCGCATGTCATCCTGCAGGCGTCCATGCAGCATCTGAAAGGGCACTCTCTGTACGGCCCCCAGAAGGCGAGAAACCGGGTTGAACCCTCGACGAGAGGGTCTGTCGGCGGCGATCCTCCCGACGAAGCGTTCGATCCTGTGGGAAGTTCTGTCCAGGATTGCGTCGAGTCTGCTGCGTTCGTTGGTAAACGGCAGGGGGATCACCTCCACGCACACGTTATTCGGCATGAGGAAATGCTCACCCTGACGTACGTCAAAACCCTTCGGCTTGAGGAAATCAGCTCCGGTTCGTGCCCCATCCCCCGACCACAGCCACTGCGTGCAGAACACGAAACATTTCCTGTCCTTGACTGTCGGCAGCCGCTGCATAAATTTCTTCATTGGCCCCGGCAGGTCCGACCCATAGATGGGGTATCCGAACCCCACGGTCTCACATTCTGTGATCAGGCAGGCCACTTCATCTGCGGCGAGCTGTTCGATGGAACAGGCTCGGGCCCATATACTTTTCTCCCGCAGGAGCCGGACCAGTTCCCCTGATACCCACCAGGTATTCCCTGTCCCGGAGAAGAAGAAAATCGCCATTTTTCGCATGCAATCACCGGCCACAATTATATCATTGTCTGCGGCCATCTGAGGACGACACCACTCCATCTGCCCAGGCGGGGAGGCAAACGGATCCTGGTCGGCCGACCCAGAGCCTGATCTGAAAAGAACACATACGTGCTGCTGTTTGCTGGAGACTCCTCACACCCCTGCGGGAGAGTACCAGCTCCTGTCAGGAGGATCGAGAACATTCCCTCTGTCTCCCAGGGTGTGGTCTGTCCCTGACGTCCCGCCAGTGGTATCCTGTTGCAGAGACGATAGCGGACTTGGAGGGTCTTACAGTGGACGAAGAGCGGAGCCGGTATCACATACAGACATACGGCTGTCAGATGAACGAGCACGACTCGGAAGTACTCGCGGGAATCCTGGAAGACGAGGGTTTTGTCGCGGCGGACGACATCTCGGAGGCCGAGGTGGTGCTGGTCAATACCTGCTGCGTGCGGGAGAGTGCGGAGCAGAGAATTCTGGGTGAGCTGGGACGCCTCAAGCGCCTCAAGTATGAAAACCCGGACGTGATAATGGGCGTGTGCGGGTGCATGGTCATGAACGATCGTTCGCTGAAAGAGATCCGCCGCCGTGCCTCGCACGTCGACTTCGTGCTCGGCACCAACCAGCTGCACAGGCTGCCGGAGTTTCTCCGCCGTGCGCGGTGCGACCGGGCTTTCGTACTGGAGCGGGACCGGGAGTACGATGTTCTGCCCACCGACCTGCCCAGGCGCCGCGCCTCCGGGGTCCGGGCCTGGGTCCCCATCATCTACGGGTGCAGCAATTTCTGCAGCTACTGCATAGTCCCGCACGTGCGGGGGCCGGAGAACAGCCGCCTTCCGGAAGAGATCGAGGAAGATGTGCGGTCACTGGCGGGGGACGGGGTGCGGGAGATCACCCTTCTGGGGCAGAATGTCAACTCCTACGGAATGGACCTGGAGAGGGACGTGTCGTTTGCTGACCTGCTGGAGCGGGTCGATGCGGTTCCGGGAATCCGCTGGGTACGTTACACCACCTCGCACCCGAGAGACTACGACTTTGACTTGGTTGACCGGATAGCCCGGCTGGAGAGTGTATGTGAGCATTTCCACCTCCCGGTGCAGAGTGGGAGCAACCGGATTCTCGAGGAGATGAATCGAGGGTACACGCGAGAACAGTACCTGGACCTCATAGAATACATCCGCCGCATCCACCCGGAAAGCGCCATCACCACCGACGTCATTGTGGGCTTTCCCGGGGAGACGGAGGATGATTTTGCGGATACCTATTCACTGTTCGAAAAGGTGCAGTACGACAATGCATTTGCCTTTCTCTACTCGCCCCGCTCCGGCACCCGAGCCGCCGACCTTTCGGGCCAGGTACCCCGCGAGGTGAAGGGGGAGAGACTCGATCTTCTGAACCAGCTGCAGCGGAAAATTTCTCACCGGCGAAACCAGGAGCTGGCGGGCCGGGAGATGACCGTGCTGGTGGACGGACCGAGCCAGCGAGACCCCTCGGTCATGTCCGGCCGGACCCGTACCAACAAGCTGGTGCTCCTTCCGGGTGCCGGGCAATGGGAGAACCAGTTCGTCCGGGTCAGGATTCACCGGGCCGAACCGTACCAGCTCGTCGGGCAGTTGTGCGACCATGAGGACTAGGTGTCCCGGGCCAGCACCGCGGTGACCATCCGTACGAAGCATTCTTTGAGTATGGGGGTCCGGGCTAAGGGCCACAAAAAGGGCCGCAGGGGATCTTCATCGTAGTGCAGAAGCTCGAATGGGGCATCGGCCAAAATAGAGTGAAACTTGCGGATGGTCATGCGGTTGATGTAGACGAGGTCCGTCTCGCGGGCGTCATCACCCAGCCGCAGGCGCAGCCGCCTCTTGGCATCAGGTTTGCCGGAGGCCAGTTCCCGGTAGGCCTCGACCAGTACCCGGGTGGAGAAGAACAGGTGGACCCAGGGTATCCCGATGACGTCGGTGAGATGGGCACCGTAGGGGTGGTAATAGGGCGGGAAATTCACGTACAGCCTCCCGCCGGGCCGCAGCACCCGCCGGCATTCCTCCAGTGTCAGCCCGGGCCTCTGCAGGTGTTCGAACGTATCGTTCATTATGATGACATCAAACTCCTCATCGGAAAACGGCATGTCTGCCGCGTCGGCCCGCACGAAGGTGCAGTGGTCCGTGAGGTTCTTTTCGGAGACGAACGCCTCCGCCCGCTCGAGATTATCGGGGGATATGTCGATACCCCAGACGTGTGCCGCTCCCAGCTCGGCGTAGTAGCAGGTCTTGCCGCCAGCCCCGCACCCGACGTCCAGCACCCGGTGGTTGCGGATGATTGCTGCAGGATCTGCGTAGCCGCGGTAGCAGTCCAGGGTCCTCTCTCCCCACCGGTACTGCCACTCGGCGTATGAAATAGAACCACCGGTCTCCAGATTGAACGGATGCTCGGGCGGTGAGAAGAAGCGGTTTATGAACTTCAGCAGGATGACTCCCGGTCGGGACATGCTCGCCTCCCAGCGCTGCGCAATTTAAGGTAACACCTACTTTTGTGTACAATACCGTAAGGGTGCGGTCAAGAGGAAGCCTTTTAATTTTGCCACCCCGCGCGCCGAAAGGAGGAATCGATGGCCCGCAAGGACGACGTCACTACTCCCATGATGAAGCAGTTTGTTCGCATCAAGGAGGCACATCCGGATGACATCTTGTTCTTCCGGATGGGAGACTTCTACGAGATGTTCTTCGAGGATGCCGAGGAAGCCGCCGACGTGCTGGACATCGCCCTGACCTCCCGCGACGGGGGACAGGGGGTCCGCGTCCCCATGGCCGGCGTCCCACACCACTCGGCTGATTCTTACATACAGCGCCTGGTCGACGCCGGCCATCGCGTCGCGGTCTGTGAGCAGATGGAGGATCCAGAGGAGGCCAGGGGGCTCGTACAGAGAGAAGTGGTCCGGGTCGTCACCCCCGGGGCGCGCATTGATGCCGGGGTGATGGGTTCCAAGCACGACAACTTCGCCGCATCGGTGGT
>PWGR01000047.1 GCA_003554565.1 Clostridia bacterium | reverse complement strand
GGCGGTATCCTCTCTCCGAGCCAGAGACGCGGGCCATGGTGGACTTCATCCTCGATCACGATAACATCGCGACCCTGCAGGCGTACCACACATTTGCAGGCATTATTTTGCGCCCGTCCTGCACCCGCCCGGACAGCAAGATGATCTCAAAGGACATAACCGCGTTCGAGCGCGTGGGTGCAAGGGGAGAAGAAACCACCGGCTATCCCGTTAAATCAGTCTATCACGGCTTTACGCGCGACCGCGGGACTCCCCGCCACGGGGTCTTCATGGACTGGGTCTACGAGCACCTGGGCATTCTGGGGTACAGTACGGAACTCTGGGACAAGTACAGCCTAGCTGGCATAGAAAAGGACGAAATCCCCTTCGGCGAGCCAGTCCCGGAGAAAGTCATGCTTCGGCTTTTGAGCTGGCATGATGAGGAGGGACTCGATTCATTTGTGCCCTGGCACACCTTCGAGCATCCCCAGCTGGGCGAGGTGGAGCTGGGTGGCTTCGCACGCAAGACCTTTGAACAGAACACTCACTTCAAGTACCTTGAAGATGAATGTCACCGAAACACCCTGTTCAGCCTCCAGCATGCGGCCGCTGCTCCTGAACTGGTTCTGGATGATACTCATGTGCAAGATATCGGTCCAGGAGTTGTCCGGGTGGATGTACACATGAGAAACCGGGGATACCTGCCAACTAACGTAACCGAGAAGGCTTTGGAAGTGGACGCCGTCGATCCTATCCAAGCCGTCATTGAAGGAGATGGTATCGAACTGCTTCACGGCAAATCACCGATGACAGTCGACCATCTCGAGGGATACGGAGAAGCAGCGGAGAGCCGCTTCGGGCGCCCACCAGACAACCATCGTCGGATAAAATGGATCCTGCGAAAGGGCAGGGCAGAAAGCGTAAAGATCACTGTCCGTGGTGGAAGAGCGGGAACTGTTCAGACAACCATTGATTTCTGAGCCGGGTAGGAGCGGGGTCACCCCCCGTCCTTCCACACCACCAAACATGCGGGGCCGCATCCGATGGTTCAGGCAACTTGAGGACTCGGATCTGGTGAAAGCGCTCCAGCACTCTACAGCCGGTGGGGCGCTTACTCCATTTCCCTCCGGCAAGATACATTGATTTTTCCTCGTGCCGCAGCGCCCGCTGGATGATGCTGTAGACCATAAGTGCCAGGAAGGAAGACGCAGGACACAGCATTCATTCACTCCGGGTTCTTCAGATAGATGGGAGCTCTGAGCTCCCGAGGAATCGCGAGTGTAAGCAAGGGACGATGAGTGGTCAATGAATGTTATCACCGATCACCCAATACCCCCCGGGCATATGAGCAATCTGGCGTGCGTTTACGGGGGTGCCCTCTGCAGCATTAAGTCTCACCGTGATGCCCGATGCTGTCCGCTCCTAGATGACTATGATCAAAGAGGAACTCTTGTCAGGCCTCCGCGTCGTGCTCTTTGATCGAAAGCGCTCCCGTCGGACAGGCCTTAACCACCGCCACGATGGCCCCCAGATTGGCTCCCATGATGTCGACCCAGGGGCGTCGTTCCATGTCAAAAACCTCCGGCAGGGACCGCGTGCAATTTCCGTTGTGATTGCACAGGGCGCTTTGCCACAGCACAGTGAGACCGGGGCGCGAGTATTCGCGGACGGCGCCCTGAGAGGTCCCTGCGTGTTCGGTCTGTGTCGGACTGAAGGAGTCTTTCCCCGCCCGGCAGACTGGACAGCGCCAGTCCTTCTTCAGGTCATCAAAGGCGGTGCCCGGCGGGGTATCCGAGGTCGCATCGCCCACCTCGTGCCTGTAGACGTATGTGCAGTTTTCGCACCTGAACCCAGTCATGATCTCTCTACCTCCCGTTGTTCCAGCCCCGTCTGTCTCCGCCAAGTGGCCGCATCCCCACACAAAAACTGGGGCTCTGTTGATGAAGCGATGTGCCTAGTCCTGCCCTATACCCATAAGTAGGGCTGGACAAAGGGCGCAGCATCAAATACAGTGTCAATATGATGATAGCACGACGGCAGATCCAGACCCAGATCACTCAACCGGATGTAGTTGAGTATATTCGTCAGCTCATTGCCAGTAATCCGGCCATGCACCGAACAGAGATCGCTGATCGATTGTGCGCTGAGTTTGGGTTTCAGGATGCGCGGGGAGTGCCGCAGCGCAGTGGGTGTTTGAAGGTGTTGCGCACCCTGGAGGAGAAGGGATATCTGGTCTTGCCAGCGCCACGGGCGAGGAGCGGCCCTGCCCGACCCCGTCGTCTTGGGCGTCGTGTACCGTCCCCGGAGGGGGTACCGGGTACGGTTGGTGAGGTTCGCGGTCTGGAGTTGGTTGTGGTACAGACCGAAGAACAGATGCGGATTTGGAACGAGCTGTTTACTTGTGAGCATCCTTGGGGTGCCGGGCCTTTGGTGGGGCGTCAGGTTCGTTATCTTATCAGATCCGAGCATGGCTGGCTTGGTGGAATGGGCTTTGCTTCCGCTGCACTGCAGGTTCGGGATCGAGACCGTTGGATTGGCTGGGATGTAAGGACCCGCCGTGTTCAGTTGGACCGGGTCGTAAGTTTGAGTCGTTTTTTGATCCGTCCATCGGTTGTGTGTCGGAACCTGGCATCATATTTGCTGGGTATGGTGATGAGGCAGATGCCGGGAGATTTTCAGGCTCGTTATGGGTATCGTCCGTGGTTGGTCGAGACCTTTGTTGATACGAGTCGTCATTTTGGGACCAGTTATCAGGCAGCGAACTGGATTCGAGTGGGCCGCACGAAGGGTCGTGGGCGCCAGGACCGGAAACGGTTACGCGAAGAAACCGTCAAGGACATCTACCTATATCCACTGGTCAGGGACTTCCGGGATCGGATGGGGCTTTCGGTTCACAGCGGCCTTGGCCCCTTGCCGTTGGAGGCCGGTCTGGAATCCGAGGGATGGGCTGAGCAGGAGTTCGGAGGCGCACCCCTGGGAGATCGGCGTTTGAGCAAGCGATTGGTGAAGAGTGTTGCTTTGCAATCTGAGAACCCGGGACGTGCCTTTACGGGTGTAGCGCAAGGAGACTGGGCAATGACAAAGGGGTATTATCGCTTTATCGATCAG
>PWGR01000224.1 GCA_003554565.1 Clostridia bacterium | reverse complement strand
TGCATGAGACTCCGCTTGTCAGCAAACTCCCGCGGCCTGCTTTCACCGAAGACGGAAATTCCCGCCTCCAGGGCGTGAGCTATCTTCATCACCGGTTGACCCTTGCTCACCGTCACGATCCTTACATCCCGGGGGTCCCTTCCGGACCGGTCACATGCATCCTCCATTTTCCGGATGACCGCCCGGAACCGCCCCCCAATCATCTCCGACTCGGAACGTTTCTCTTCCGGCACCTGTAAGTACCTCCCACCTAGGGTAGACGCGCCACCTGCAGCAGGCGCGGGTTCTGAACCACCTTCATATCCTCCGGCAGGCCGCTCACGATCACATCCTGTGACTCCAACCGGAGGATCTCCACCTCAGTCCACTGGACACCGTCTTCGCCGAAGACAAAGACGCCGTCGGAGTCCCTCCGCCGGACAAGCGATGACCCCAAAACGCGATGCCCCCGGCGCTCCGATAACTGTACGACAGCCCGCCACTGCCTGTGTTCATAAAAGTAGGGTATCTCCTCCGCAAGTGACACCCTGACGAGGTCCCTGTCTCCCGCCTGCACGAGGGCATCTGCCACCCGGCCGAGCACTGCCCGCCCCTCATCCTCAATGCGGAGGGTAACGCGGGAACCGGCCACGGGAACATCGGGAGCATCTTCCGGTAAAAGCAGTAGCGCATCCAGCCGGAGGTGATCCTGTATTCGCAAAAGCGGTGAACCCGCCCGAACCTCATCCTCCGCTCGGACCGGGTGTTTCTGCAAGCCCCCCGCTGGCTCTGCATCAGACAACACATCCAGCAGCTGCCCGGTCAGTGCAACATCCCATGACAGCACATTTTCCAGGCCGTCAAACTCGGTCCTGACCACCCCCGGTCTGGGAGCGGGTATCTCGTCCGAAGCCCCATCACGCAGCCTTTGCAGTTGATCTATCTGCTCACACCACAGCAACCATTCCGCCCAGAGGACGTCCAGGGAATCCCGCACTGCACCGAACTCATCCAGAGCGTGCGTGACCGCCGCGGGGTCGTTTCCTTTTTTTGCCTGCAGAGCCGCGTGCGACGCTGCGTCCGCATTTGCGTGCAGCTGGGCGCCGAGGGACAGGAGCTCTGGCTGGTGTATCTCTCGCCAGGCCAGGGCTGCCTCGCGTACCTCGCGCAGCCTGTCCTCGTAGGTCTGCCGCCGGGGATGCTCCACGCGGATTACTGGCGTTCCCCTGGCGACAACCTCGCCTTCTGAGACGAGCAGGGTGAGATCTCCGGTCAGGGGAGACAGCATTATCATCTCGTCATATATGCTGAATCCCTCCGCCTCCACCTCGATCGAAATGGTAGCCGACTCCGGTGACGCCACGGTCAGAAACGGGCGAATGAGTACTCCCCTGAACAGCAGGAGCAAAACCACAAGAGCCAGACCACAGACAAGGCGGAGCGGAAAGGTCCAGGGTTTGTCGGCCTTTCCGGCCTCAGACCGGACTCGCACGAAACCTCTCATCACCGCTTTTCCCTCTATTCAGAGTTCTCGGCCTCGCTGGTCACTTCCTCCTAATTCGTCATCGACCCAGAGAATTGCCGCGCACCTGCCCGCCCGCTCTCCGTCGCCCCGGTAGGAAAAGAATTCGCCTCCCGAATCATGCGTTCCGAGCGGATGGACAGTTATGCGCTCTGCGGGGATCCCACACTCGGCCAGCCTCATTTTGGCTGCAGCAGCCAGATCCAGGCGAAATCTGCCCGCAGATGCCGGGTACACCACTTCGGTCCACCTGGACGTCCAACCGCGCAGGGCACGCAGAACCGGCTCGTCCACCTCATAGGCTTCTCTTTCTATCGCCGGGCCCAAAAATGCGACACAGTCGCCCGGCTCGGTGCCCCACCGGACGGACATTGCCTCGAGGGATCGCTCCATCACACCCGAAGTCAGGCCGCGCCAGCCGCCATGGATGAGCCCGAACGCCCTGGTGCGCAGGTCGATGATATAAACAGGCAGACAATCGGCGAAAAGCATACCCAGACAGAACGGAACCCCCCGCGCCAGCGAGGCATCAGCACGCGGGCCGTGCCACCAACCGGGTGTGGCCTGAAAACCACGCGGTCCCCACTCGAATACTACTGCCTCGTTTCCGTGAACCTGCCGCAGCAGCTGTATCTTCGCCGGAACCTGCGGTGGCAGTGCCTGCAGGAGCCGCATCCTGTTCTGCCTCACGGCCCGGGGGTCATCGCTGATTCCCAGGCTGAGGTTGAAAGAACCTCCCGGTCTTTCATCGTGCCCCGCTCTGGTGGTAAAGAAAGCCCATATGCCCGGTTGGGCCGATGCAACCTGCCACAAGGCAAGCGATCCGGACACTCCGTCGCTGTCTTCAATGAGTCTTCTTTCCCACTGGAATGAGATCAGAATCAATCCTTTCGCGTGGCATCATTCGACCTCGGTCAGCCGCGCTCCTTCCCGGTGGCGGACCAGAATCACGTCTTCACCAATCTTCGTGACATTCCTCCAGGGAATGACGTGATCCTTGCCGCCGGTGATGAACCCCCAGAGACCGGATGGTGCAGGTATGATGATGGCAGTTATGCGACCTTCATTCAGGTCCATTTTCAGATCGTCAATCATACCGAGAACCTTGCCATCCTCAAGATTTATGACCTCAAGGGACGCCAATTCGGAAATGCGAACCATGACCGTTTCCTCCTCCCGGAAAGACTCACTGCGATACAAGCTCTATGCAGTGAAAGCCCGGGAAACCCCTGCGGGATGCAGCAGTATTACCTGGCGCGGGAAGAAGAGAGCCATTTCACTGGCGGGTGGAAGTGGCCAGCGGGATTGAGAGAGGCCCACAGTGCACTCACATAGTCATCGGCTCGCAGGCGGGACAGGAATTCTCCAACAGCCGAGCGCACTGGCGAACTCGATACAGATTCCCGGGGAAGTTCCGCCTCCCCGTCGTCCGCGGGCCCGATGACACACAAAGTTGGGAAGAGGACGCACCACCAGTTGTCGCCCTCACCGCGGCCCAGGATCACCTGCACTGCCCAGTATCGTCCCTCCGGCAGGGTGACGGATTCGCCGTAGCTGGTGTCCGGAAATGAATGGATCCCCATCCGGACCGAGGCCGAGTATCGTCCCTGCACCACGGACTCCACCCCGTCCTGCAGCTCGGACAGATTCTCACGGAGCACCCGGCGCGCACACGTAGCCTCTTCGATCCCGGCCAGCCATCCCGCGGTCAGCCCCACCACCTCACGGCGCACTTCATCCTTGAGCGCCTGGTCCGATGGAGCGTCAGAGTTGGCCACGACGTGCAGTCGAACAATGTCATCCCGGGGAGCAAGAGAGTGAGCGGGAACGGCAATGACGACACATACAGCCACTGCGAGCAGGAGACAGAGGTGGATCCGCAGAACCAGCTGCAGTCTGTCATTCCGGTCGCCGCTCATTCTATGAACCCCCTGAGCCTCTGCAGCGCCGCCTTTTCGAGACGGGAAACCTGTGCCTGAGATATGCCGATTTCGTCAGCAACCTCCATCTGAGTCTGCCCGCGGAAGAACCGCAGCTGCAGGATCCGCTGCTGCCTTGTTTCCAGGCGATTCATGGCCTCGCGCACGGCAATTTCGTCCATCCAGCGGCGGTTGTCCTGTTTGTCGTCGCTGATCTGGTCCATGACGTAGATCGGATCTCCGCCATCCTGATACACAGGCTCAAAGAGCGAGATCGGGTCCTGTATGGCGTCCAGCGCAAAGACAATCTCATCCACGTCGATCCCCAGGTGATCAGCTATTTCTTCCATCGAAGGTTCCTGGGATTTCTTATGGGTGAGGGTGTCCTTGGTCTGCAGGGCGCGGTATGCAGTGTCGCGCAGCGAGCGGCTGACCCGAATCGGGTTGTTGTCGCGGAGATACCGGCGAATTTCGCCCACAATCATGGGCACCGCATAGGTTGAAAACCGGACATTCTGACTCAGATCAAAGTTGTCAATAGCCTTGACCAGACCGACACAACCGACCTGAAACAGGTCGTCGACCGGCTCACCGCGGTTGTTGAAACGCTGTATGACGCTGAGAACCAACCGAAGATTGCCCTGAATCAACTGTTGACGGGCCTCGCTGTCGCCATCTTCCTGCAGTGCGCGGAATAGCTCGCGCATCTTCTCGTTGCTCAATACCGGCAGTTCAGAGGTATTTACCCCGGATATCTCCACCTTGCGAACCACGTAGAATCCCCCTCGCGTCAGCCTCCATGACATCTGCCTGCAAGATGTGTGGTCCAACGTCTCCTGCAGTAGGAGTATGGTTCTCCGCAAGGAGTTTTATACATAATTATTGGCAATTTATGCTGATTTAGCAGGAAAAGAAATGAACAGACGATCAGGTGGGCGGCGGGGTCACCGTTCTGGTGCTTTCAGAGCGAGGGCTCATCCCTACTGTGATCAGAAGGTTTACCGGGAGGCCAATGGACCCGGTGAATGCACATGTCGAACTGGTGCAAAAGCACTGTTGATTTCACCGAATATGTCTTCCGGGTCGAGCATCTGCGGAGAATACATCATCGGCAGGAAGCTGCTCCAGGGTTGAGAAACGCGCGAGGAGCGAGATTGGATGGACCGACATGAAAATTACCGCCCGCTCCTCGAGAGGACTCGGGAGTGCAGCATCTGCCCCGCCGCCTGAAGGTGTCTCTTATGTCAGTGTCTCTGCCGGGGATCCAGTACATCCCGGAGTCCATCACCAAACAAGTTGAACGCCATCACGGTAATGGTGATGGTCAGACCGGGAAAGGTAGCTATTCCCGGAGCCACGTGCAGGTAGCGTCTCCCCTCCGAGAGCATTCGGCCCCAGCTGACCGCTGGAGGCTGCGTGCCCAGGCCCAGGAAGCTCAGGGCCGCCTCGGAGACAATCGGCGCCGCCAACCCCAGAGTGCCATAGACAATGATGACCGTAGCCACGTTCGGCAGCAGGTGTCTGAAGATCAGCTGGGAATCGGACAATCCCAGTGCTCTGCCGGCCTCCACAAACTCCTCTTCTTTGACACTGAGAACCTCACCCCGAACCAACCTCGCATATTGTGGCCATCCAACCACGCTCAGCGCCATCACCACGTTCCATATCCCCGGCCCCCAGACAGCCATGAACGCTATGGCCAGGAGAATACCGGGAAAGGATATGAACACGTCCGTGACCCGCATAATCAGGCTGTCAAATTTTCCCCCGTAGAATCCGGCAACCAATCCTGCCGGCACACCTATGAGGATTCTGAACAGAACCACGAACATTCCCACCATCAGCGAAATTCTCGCCCCATAGATACCACGACTGAGCACACAACGACCCAGGTGATCGGTTCCAAGCAGATAGTCGCGGCTCGAAGACTCCAGTGCGCGCGGTCGAGTCTGCTCAAGGGGATCGTTGGGAGCCAACCACGGAGCACAGATGGCTGCCAGCGAGACCACTATCAGCATTGACAGGCCGACGAACGCCACCTTTTTCCGCAACAGTCTGGCAAAAAACCCTGGACGGGAAATCCCCTCCGTGCGCGCATCACGGGCAGCGTCTGTCCGTCGCTGCTGCACCTTTATTCACCCTCTCTTGACGACTCGCGTCACTCATACCGCACCCGCGGGTCAACGACCGCATACAGCACGTCGACGAGCAGATTGATAGTGCAGAAAAATGTGGCAAAGATCAGCAGATTACCCATTATCATCGGATAATCGCGCTCCATCATCCGCAGGTAAGCAAAACGCCCGATCCCCGGCCATGCAAACACCGTCTCAATGATTACTGAGCCTCCGAGCCGAAAGCCCATCAGCATCCCCATGACAGTGAGTATCGAGGTCATTGCGGGTCTCAAGGCGTGTTTGTACAGGACCCTCCGCTCAGAGATCCCCTTGGCCCTCGCCGTTCGAATGTAATCCAGGCCAACAATCTCCAACATCGTGGACCGGGTCATGCGGGCTACCACGGCCATACCGCTTGTCCCGAGCGCTATGGCCGGCATCACCAGGTTGCCCAAACCGTATCTTCCGCTCGCCGGCAGCAGCCGCAGGTGAAGAGATAGCAGCAGGATCAACATTATGCCCACCCAGAAGTTGGGCATGGAAATCCCGAGAAAGGAAACTGCACGCACCACATTGTCCAACCAGCTGTCCTGGTGCACAGCCGAAATGACCCCCACCACTATCCCTATTCCTGCCGAGATCACCATCGAAGCGACGACCAGCTCCGCGGTGGCCGGCAGACGGGACAGAAGCGCGGGCAGAACAGCACGTCTGTCAATATATGACTCTCCCCAGTCGCCAGTTATAATATCTGCCAACCAGCGGAAGTAGCGTACCCCCACGGGATCATCAAGGCCCATGATCGTTCTCAGTCTCTGCACTTCCGACGGGGAAGCATATTCTCCCAACATCAACATTGCCGGACATCCCGGTGTCATATTTATCAACAGAAACACCAGGACGGAAATGCCCAGTAGTGTAGGAATCATCTGCAGTACGCGGCTGCCCAGATACGCGCTCATATCGAAGAACCTCTCCTTATTCAGCCGACACGTGGGGAAGAACCGGGCAAGACGTGGCTCCTCCCCACAAGATCTTGATCCACTGAGCCAATTCCACAATATGCCCAACCGCCGCATCAACTGGGAGCTCTATCTCTCCGCTCACTCACTCTTCAGGGAGGCGTTTCGCAGCTGAAAGAGGCGGTAGTAGGTTTGATGCTGATAGTTCTGCACCTCTGGACGCACCAGACAGAAATCAACCGTATAGTTGAGGTGGACATAACTCTGTTCTTCCGCGAGGATCTCCTGAATTTCCAAATACATCTCTTTTCGCCTGTCCTGATCCATGGTAGTTCGTGCCGATACGAGCAGTTCATCGACCCGTTCGTTGGAGAAACGCTGCCGGTTGGCACCTTCGGGCGGAACGTTGGCCGAGTGGAACTGGCGGTACAGATGCGTATCGGGATCAGTCTGCGAAACCCAGGTCAGGATATACATGCAGAAATCCATCTCCAGGATATCTTCGTAAAAAGCCCCCCATTCCTGCACGATTACATCCAGGTCAACACCGAACTCTGCCAGCTCGTACTGCAAAATCTCGGAGATGGCGCGACGGGGATCAGTATCAGAGATCTTCAGTTCTGCTGCAAATCCGTCCTCATAACCCGCTTCTGCCAGTAGTTCCCGTGCCCTGTCAGGATTGTGTTCAAACCTGGGCACGTCCGGATTGTGCGCCCAGGATTGGGGAATGATCTGCGTGTACGCCGGCTCGTACAGCCCGTGGAACACGTGATCAATTATCTCCTCACGGTCGATGGCATGCGCCATGGCCTGACGCACCATCTTGTCGTCAAATGGTGGGTCCTCATGATTGAAGCTGATGTACTGTACGCTGGCACCGGGTATCTCCTGTAGCTGCACATCGGGCAGCTCCCTCATTGCCTGTACATCCACCGCAGGAACCGGAAGAGCAATGTGGATTCCGCCCGTCTCCACCTCCACACGCCTGGTCACCTCTTCGGGGATCACCCGGAATGTCACCAGGTCAATTCCCGGACGCCCGTCCCAATAGTCATCGAATGCTTCCATCTCGATTTGATCGCCGGGCTCCCAGTTCACGAACTTGAAAGGACCGCAGCCGACGGGGTTCGTCTGCAGATACTCGTCTCCCTTTTCCTCGGCAATATGCTTCGGCACAATGCCGACGTTCATGTAGTAAATGAGTGGAGCAACCGGCTCTTTGAGGTGGAACTTGATGGTATGGGAATCGACTATCTCAATGTCATCTATGGGTTCGTAGAGAACCTGGTCCCGCGCCCCGAATTCGGGATCCATCATGGTATCAAAGGTGTACTTTACGTCCTCAGACGTCAATTGCTCGCCGTCATGAAACTTCACTCCCTCGCGCAGGTAGAACGTGAACGTGTCTTCGGTCAGCTCATAATCTTCCGCTACCCAGGGCTGAATGGCCATATCTTCGTCCCACATGACCAGACCCTCATAAAGAAGCTCGTTGATCATCCCGGAGGAAAGATCCGTTGCCATCCTGGGATCGAGGTTGGTGGCATCAGCTTCGTAACCTATTTTCAGTTCAGTGGGTTCTCTCGGTTCTTCCTCCGGATCCGGCTCGGGCTCTTCCGGTTCTTCAACTTCCTCCTCGGGCGGCGCGCAGCCGATGGCCATGACGCCTATGACCAATACCACTGCCAACAGCAGGACAGTTGTGCTGCCCGTAAATCTGAGCACGGACCAAGCTCCTTTCCAAAACGCAAGATTGCGCCGTTCAGATTGCAAAAACAGCGCACACCCCTCATAGGCCTCTCCTGCCAGCACACTGATTTTCCTTGTCAATGGTCAGATCCTGGCTTTTGGCCCTGGCTCCGCGGCTCCAATCTCCAGCAGGTGCCATTATGGTGCGGTTCATTATTACGCATGACCCATGCCATCTATACTCATGAAGCTATATGCTCTCCCCGTACCACGTTTGCCCTCTTTTTTGGTTGACGGCATGCCATAGATTCAGCTCGCGTCAACCTGCTTTTCGTATAGTTGAGTTTTCTTGTTCCTGCCCGACAGCGCTTCCTTCACAGGTCAACGCATCTGAGATTGTCTCTGACGGAAGTGAAAGGAAGTCAGATCCCTCCTGGATCCGGGAAGCTGCCCAAAGCGGGACACGGAAGCGGACGGCTTCTGGGAAGGCCCGGGAAATGGTGGGAACACCGCGGGGCCCGCGCGGGAGGAGCGGGACCAGATTCTTGCTGAGCTCGGGAGATATCTCCGCGCAGCCACGGGCGCCCTCACCCTCAGCTGGCGGTCCCACGTGACTTCGCCCCCCAGAGGGACTTGCACCTTCTGGCACTTGCATGTTGATCTCACTCATGCGGAGCGTACGCACGTAGCCGGCGGGCCGGGGCGGCCCGCCGGCGTCAGAGGGATGTACGGCGGCGGCTTAGCCTACTGCGCATCGACGATGTCCTCACGCAGCCGACCAATTATGCGTTTCTCCAATCGCGATATATATGATTGCGAGATTCCCAGAGAATCCGCCACCTGCTTCTGGGTTCGTTCCACCCCATCCTCCAGTCCGAAGCGCAGCTTCACAATCCTGCGCTCCCGCCGCTCCAGATTGGACAATGCATCACGGAGAAGGAACCGGTTGACCCGGTTTTCAATCCTCCGGTATATGATGTCTGTCTCGGTACCCAACACGTCCGACAGCAGCAGCTCATTGCCATCCCAGTCCACATTCAACGGCTCATCCAGGGAGATCTCCGATCGCGTCTTGCTGTTTCGCCGCAGAAACATGAGGATCTCATTCTGAATGCATTTCGAGGCGTAGGTGGCCAGCTTTATTTCTCTATCCGGATCAAAAGTGTTCACCGCCTTGATCAGGCCGATACTGCCGATGCTGACCAGATCCTCCACGCTAACGCCGGAGCTTTCAAACTTTCGGGCAATGTAAACCACCAGGCGCAGGTTACGTTCAATCAGGGTCTGGCGGACACTCTCGTCGCCTCGGCGAAGCCGGTCAATAAGCTCTTTCTCTTCCTCCTTACTCAGGGGTGAGGGCAGGCGACTGCCCCCGGACAGGTAGTGTAGGTCCCGTCCCAGGCGCCGGAGAATCTCCCGCACGGAACGGGCGAACGCCCATCGCCATTTCTTCAGCATCCACCGCACTACAACCTACCTCCTCTCAGCCCTTTGCCAGATCGGGAGGGATCAGGGCCCGATATCTACCTTCCCCACTTATGCTCTCACGGGTGACGGCCAGCACGACGTTGCGGAGCAGGAACGGGAAAGACCCGTGCAGCTGGAGACAATCCACCCGCAGCCCCGGCAGCACGTCTCCCCCACCCTGCAGGCTGCGGAAGGGTATGAGGGAGAACCTGCGCACAGATGGGTCAGCCAGGTCTGATTCGCCGCTTCCGCCACCGGAGATCTGCCCGGCAAGCCGGAGCCAGCCCGCGGGGATGACCTTGCGGATCGCCGCTCGTTCGACGATGATCACCGGCTGGCCGGTGACCGGATGAACCACGCAGTTGCCGGTGTCAACCAGACCTGTGAAAGTTGCCTGGCGGCCATCGACGTACACCGTCACATCAGCCAGTCCATCATGCACCCATTGGCCGCGGCCCTTCCAACCCTTGCCCACCCGGGCCACGACCAGGATAAAAGCCGCGATGAGGGGCAGCCGCGACAGCTGCGTGCCTGTGGCCGCCGCAACTGCACCGGCATCTCTCTGCAGTGCCAGTCCGAGCCCTCCCCCCGCGGCGGCCAGAATCAACAGCGGAAAAGCAAGCACCACATCCCTGATCCGCAGCGGGCGAAAAGTCACCCACAGCATACCCGCCGCCGCAAGGATCAGTCCCAGCCATCCGTAAAGGGGGCGCACATCAGTCAACAGGCCTCCCATGGCGTAAGCGGACCCGAGGGCCGCACCCCGCAGTATGGCCGCCGGCCCGACAGGACGCCCGGCGAGTGTGGCCGTGCCGTGCAAAAGCACCGCATTGAACACCAGATTCACCAGCAGGTAAAGATCCCAGTACAACCCCACCGCCTCCTCCGCTTTCCCATCGGATGTAGATCACCCCGGGAGAAGACATACTGAATCATTACTCGTAACACCTCAATTATATGTCCTCTGTCCTGCGGGAAGCTGGAGAAGGCTGTCGATGTCATTTGGGGTTTTTTATCGGAGAAGCGGCAGTTCGCGTGAAGCAGCGGTGGTCACCCTTTTTTGAGTTGAACAGCGAGACGGTGGACCGTCTGTGTGATCTTGAGAATTATCCCAGGTAACGCCGCGCATATGCCCGGTCATCGGAGTTATGCTACAACTCGCAGGAAATCATGGAAGTTAGGGGAGTGAAATTCGTGTTTATCGGCGCCACCCTCCTGGTCATAGTGGCCGCGTTAATCTATCTCGGTCTCGGGCAGCGCGCTCTCGACCGCCTCCGCCTGAGTGACAGGGCAGCTCTGATCTTCCTGGCGGTTATGCTGGTTGGTGGACTTGTCTCCGACATCCCCCTCAGCGCCAACTGGAGTATCAACATCGGCGGCGGGATAGTGCCGCTGGTTCTCGCCGGATACCTGTGGAGCCGGGCAGAGCCCCACGAAATCACCCGCTCGGTCATCGCAGTACTGGTAACGGGAGGCGTGATCTACGGTCTGATGAAAATCCTGCCCACTGAGCCAACTTACTACGCCTTCATGGACCCCCTGTACATCGGCGCCCTGGCCGCAGGAGTGATCGGTTATCTGGCGGGCAGGAGCCGCCGTGGCGCCTTTCTGGCGGGTACCCTGGGAATCATACTGACCGACATTGCCGCTCAGGTTGAAAATGCGCTCTCGGGTGTGGCCGGGGGTGTTTCCATAGGGGGTGCGGGAGTATTCGATGCTGTTCTGATATCGGGTTTTCTGGCGCTCGGTCTGGCGGAAGTCGTGGGAGAGACAAGAGAACATTTCGCACGAAACAGGTGAAAAGAGCGATTCAGGTTCGCAGGTGATTCTCTGTATGACAAAAAAAGCACGGCAGGTGATCCAGCGTGAACTTCATGCGGCAGGCCATGTTTGCAGCGACAATGACAGCAATAATCGTAATATCTGTGATTGTGCTTTTGGGGCGACCGACCGGAGCTGATCCCCTTCCCGAACTCGATCTGGACATTTTCCCCGAGCACAAGGTAATGGATGAAACGGAAGCCGGTTATTTCCAGGTGAAGGACATCGAAACAGATGAGGTCATCCTGCGTACAGCGAGGCAGCTGCACGTCGATGACGAGTACATTAGCCAGGACAATATCCACTTTCACATAGAGGAGGTCGACGACGATACTGCCTGGGCCAGATCGCTGGGCGAAGTGGAGCTGCGGACTCCCTCCCGCCCAGATTCCTCCCCACAGTCCCGGATACTGGAGGCTGTTACCGGGATGTTCACGGCGCAGGACTCCCCCGACGACATCGAGCATCCGGTGGTTGTGGGCATATATCACTCGCACGGCGCTGAGGCCTACGCCCCTTCTGACGGTGACGAGTTCATCGATGAGGGCGGCGGAATCCTGCAGGTAGGAGAGAAATTCTCCGATGCGCTCAGTGCCGAGGGACTGGATGTGATTCATATAACTGACACTCACGTACCTCACGATGCGGGTGCGTACAACCGGTCCCGCCGGACTGTCGAGGAGCTGCTGAAGGAGGATGTTGATGTACTTCTCGATCTGCACCGTGACGCCGTGCCGCGGGAGGAGTACAAGGAGGATGTCAATGGCGAGGAGGATACCGTACAGATTCAGCTGGTAGTGGGCAGGCAGAACCAGAACGCAGAAACAATCAGATCATTTGCCGAGGAGATCAAGGCGACGGTCGACGAAGATCATTCTGGCCTCATCAAGGGCATATTGATGGCCAGCGGCAACTACAACCAGGATATGTCACCCCGGGCCCTGCT
The DNA here is from genome assembly GCA_003554565.1 of Clostridia bacterium. Lineage (GTDB taxonomy): Bacteria > Bacillota > Sulfobacillia > SLMV01 > SLMV01 > PWGR01. The sequence goes on along the minus strand of PWGR01000224.1, from coordinate 1,461 downwards.
GTTGGAGGTAGGAACCCACGAAACCACCCGTGAGGGCGCCGAGGAATCGGCCGAGATGATGGCATCGTCGGTGGCCGGACATCTCAAAGCCGGAGCTGGTATGGCAAATGGTGAACGAGGAACGGTAACCCGCAGCATACTGTGGATTGTGCTGCTCACCGTGGTTGGTCTGGGAGCCTATCTGCTGATCAGCACCGGCGGCACCGCAGAACTCAAGGCCAAGCTGCGGCGCTTCTTCGGGGAAGAATTCGCCGATGTCACCAGACGGAGCGATGATGTCGATAGCTGATGACAACCGCCACCGGCCACCTCCCCGGTGAGCGTCCAGCGGCACTGCTCGCCTGTACCGCTGTACCAGAAAGGTGACCGTCCCAAACATGCAGTAATTGTTACTTCTGACGGGGTCACCCGCCCTGTGCAGCAGACAGGAAACTCACCGGGGATGTAGACCTTACCAGCACCCCACCGCTGGACAGGAGGAGGTGAAAGCCCTGCAGACTCCCGAGCGGCTGGCCCTCATTGCCGATGTGCACGCCAACCTCCTCGCCCTGACTGCCGTGGTCCGGGATGCCCGTGCGGCAGGAATAGAGCGGTTCATATGTCTGGACGATGCAGTCAGATGCCGACCGAACCCCCGGGAGGCGCTGGATTTGAGCCGACAGGTTTCCCTGTTCACTGCTGGTCCATCCTGACCCGGTAGGATGGACAGAAAGGCCGCGCCCCGGGGGCGGAACACTGAATGCCCCGTGGGCAGAATACGCAGTTGTGACTCATTCTCCCGCCTGGTTGTCAGTGACCCTCCGCCGGATACCGTACGGTTGCCGCAACCGGGTGAGTGCCGCATATTCCAGCGCTATGCCCCACGTCGAATGGTTCGCATCGCAATTTTGACAATCTGCAGATGATGCTGGCAGCCAGTACGACCGGCCGATTTCGTCAGACAGCCTCATTTGAAAAACAAACACGAACCCGCCAGTCTGCCTTTGCTTCACCCGGCTCGGGTTCATCGCCGCAATTGTCAGCTTCAGTGCGGGAGGAGGCGGGGCAGATGGAGATGAATAGGTAGACGGGAGCCCGGTCTATACCGAACAGAAGAGGTGATGCTGTGCTCAGAGACTACCCGAGTGACGACATCGTAAAGGGCCCAGACAGGGCGGGAATGAGGGCCCACCTCAAGGCGATAGGAGTTATCGACGAGGAGATGAACAAGCCCTTCGTAGGTATCGTCAATTCCTGGAGCGAGATGCACCCGGGCCACATACACCTCAGCAAACTGGCCCAGGAGGCCAGAAAAGGCATTCTGCAGGCGGGAGGCGTCCCGTTCGAATTTCACACCATCGCCCTCTGCGACGGTCTGACGCAGGGACACTCCGGGATGTGCTATGTGCTCCCCAGCCGCGAAATCATCGCCGATTCGATTGAGGTCGTGGCCCGGGGACACAGGCTCGACGGGCTGGTATT
>PWGR01000011.1 GCA_003554565.1 Clostridia bacterium | reverse complement strand
GCCCTCGGCGTGAAGCAGGCACACCCGCCGATCAAAGACGCCGGCACGACCCGGTCAGGAGGACTCTCGCAGCTGCTGCATGAGCTGGGAAGGGCCAGTCCATTTATGACCTGAAAATCCATGAAGAACGGGATCGTGGATCTCTCCCCACATCCCTTTGACAGACACTGGCCGGCAGGAATGCTGGATCCTGCCACAAGAATGTGTTACTCTCAACTTGTAACAAAATATTGGGGGAGCTGTACGGCTGAGAGGGAAGGCTTGCCTTCCGACCCCTCGAACCTGATCTGGGTAATGCCAGCGCAGGGAGACGATTGTGCTTTCCCGCCGCCGTTACCCGACGGCGGTTTTGTCTGCCCGGGAGCCCCCCTGATGTCAAGGAGGGAATACAATGGATCGACGGATTCTCATGTTGGCTGAGATGGCGGTGATGTTGGCACTGGCGGTGGGCTTGAGCTACTTGCGTCTGTACCGCCTGCCGACGGGAGGCTCTGTTACTCTGGCCATGGTTCCTCTGGTGATCATTGGTCTCCGTTGGGGGGCGCGTGCAGGACTCATGACCGGCGCCGGTTTGGGTCTGCTGCGGTTGGCCCTTGATGCCTATGCGGTGCATTGGGCTCAGTTTATTCTGGATTACCCCCTGGCTTTCGGGCTGGTGGGGGCGGTCGGATTTTTTGCTGCCCGACCTTATCTCGGGATCATTGTTGGATTTGTCGGAAGGTTCCTCTGTCATTTCGCCGCGGGCGTGATATTTTTCGCAGAGTATGCTCCTGAAGGAGTGCCGGTTGGCCTTTACAGCGCGACCTACAATGCCAGTTTTCTACTGCCGGAAATGGCCCTTACCATGTTAGTTGCACCGTGGGTGTACAAGCGGTTGCGCGCGGCCCTGCCCCCGCCTACCGAAAGCAGGGCGTGATCGGAAGCAATATTAATGGACCATGGATTCCCATCTCCCCGGCTGAGATCCCGGGGAGGTGGGAAGTTCATGCCTGAACGAGGCAGTGCCTCTACTGCGTCGCTTGGCTGGTAGACAAAGCCTCATAGATCGCTGGTTCCTTTCCGCATCTCAGTTGGATTATAATGTTAGCATCAAGTTGCAAGGGGGTAGGGGGTATGTCGTCCAGTGAGGTGCTCTACCTACACTATGGAGCACAGTGCCCCGGCTACCGTTACATGGGGTCAGGTGCACGAGGTCTCGCCGATGCACTCGAGCGCACTTGCCGGCAGATCGATGTTCAGGTCAATCCGGAGCATGCGGCGCGGTACCGGATGTTTTTTCCGGGCATGGTGGTTGTCGATGAGTTTCAGCTGGTCTATCCGGGCACTGTGCAGCAGATGCTCGAGAGCTATCGGAGCCTAGGTCCGATTTCCGGAGAGCTCGACTGGCGGGAGTCCCCTGCAGGCGGGGTGGGGGAAGTGGTTCCCCTGGCCGCAGAGCGCGCGGAAGAAGCGGCCGGCATATGTTTGGGAGACGTCTCCTCTCTCGGGGTCAGCGATAAGAAGGACTGGCTTTTTCGCCAGGAGGAGACACTCAGAGAGGGAGTTTGCGGCTTTATTGGGCGCAGTTTCGGCCAGCCGGTCGGGGGAGTGGAGTTTGTGCTGGAGTCAAGAGTTCCCTATCCCATTCCTGAGCGGCGAGAAGGATGGGTATTTCTTACCTGTCTTTACAGCTCCTCTGCGTCTGATCTCGATTACCGTCTCGCGATGCTTCGCGCACTGGTGGAAGGTGTGCGTGATCTCGGTTACCGCGGCATCAGTGCGGTGAGTGGAGAGGAGACGCCTTATCCAAACGGCCCCCGGGGCACATTCGAAGAGGCGGGGTTCTGTACCGGCCCGCCTCTCGGCCGCGCCCTGCTTCGCAGTCGATGGGAGTTCATGCGCTTCATGCAGATGAGTTTCTGACGCTGGTGACGTCCACCGGCCCGTGTCATGGAGTTCGATTTGCAGCCTGTGTGATGCGGGCGGAGGTATTCCTGAATATGCCCCCGCCCGGGGTTGGATTGTTTTCCGGGGTGTAAGAGATTGCTCCGGCGAGAGCCGCACTGTCCCGGCTGCCATGATCCTCAACGTTCGGGCGTGTATTGACCACAGCGGGCGGTCACGGCCTCCGCATACCGTTCTATCAGCTGTCGGGTTATGACACCGGCGCCCTGACTTATGTGCTGGTCATCTATTTGCACAACGGGGAAAATCTCCGCCACGCTTCCGGTCAGAAAGACTTCATCTGCCTCCAACATGGCCCCCACCGAGAATGCTTCCTCCAGAAAGGGGATGCCGGCGTGCTCGCAGATCTCCTGCACGTAAGAGCGGGTGATCCCGGGAAGGATGTTGACCAGGGGGAATGTCCGGATAGTCCCCTCGTTGACGATGTAGATGTTGGTGTTCGATCCCTCGGTAACCATTCCATCCCGCACCAGGATTGCCTCAAAAGCCCCCGCGGATCGAGCCTTCTGGCAGGCTAGAACGTTGGGTAAAAGGGCGGTGGTCTTGACTGCACACAGCTGGTAACGCATGTCTGGTTCGGTTATGGCCGTTTTTCCCTGCAGACGCTCCTCCCACGGCACCGGCTCATGTGGTTTGACCATGACAAACACCGTGGGTTCAGTTGGCTCCGGTGGGAAGGGATGGTCGCGCGGTGCCACGCCGCGGGAGACCTGGATGTACAGGGAAGCCTCAGGTGTCTCGTTGATCCGTATCAGCTCATCGACAATCCCGGTAAATTGCTCTGTCGTAATTCCGTATTCCAGCTGGAGCAGCTCTGCTCCCTGCTCCATACGGCTTATGTGGCGGTTCAGGCCGAACGGTCTTCCGTTGTAGATGCGGGTAACCTCGTACAGCGAGTCGGCGAAGTTGAATCCCCGGTCTTCTACGTGGATCAGGGCGTCCTCATGCTGGATGTAATCGCCGTTCAGGTAGACGTACATGTTACTCCTCCTTTGATTGTGGATCAGCTCGTTGTCTTGTTCGATGAGTTGGCCGCCGGGAGGCGTAATCCTTCTCATTTCTGTGCTGTTATCTGGCCGATCCGGGGGGACGTTTTTGCGTGAGGCCGGAGGGGCCAATTGGGCTTGCCGCTCTGGAGGTCAGATTGCGGACGTGGCGATGTTCTTGCCGTTTACCTTTGCCTGATACAGGGCCGAATCGACCGATCTGATGGT
>PWGR01000124.1 GCA_003554565.1 Clostridia bacterium | reverse complement strand
TGGGAGGATGTCTTGGCCGACGTGAAGCGCGGTAGACTCAGGGGAACTTATGAGGCGAAGGAGAGGCCGTGCCTGGCGGGGCTTCCCCTTCCGCGAAGAGATGTCTTTGACAAGAAAAAGTATGTCACCACCAACCTCGTGCAAACCTCGCGCGGGTGTCCGAACAACTGCGAATTTTGCTCGGTTACGCAGTTTTTTGGCCGCACGTATCGCACGCGACCGGTTGATGAGATCCTCCGCGAGATATCCGATATGGCGAGCTCCCGCCTGGTCCTTTTTGTTGATGACAACATCGTTGGTGACCGCTCGTACGCCCGCCGCCTGTTTCGTGAGCTCCGATCGATGAAGATTCGGTGGTTCGGTCAGAGTTCTCTGGCCATAGCGAGGGATGAAACAATGCTGGATCTCGCCGCCGAGAGTGGTTGCGTCGGGTTGTTCATTGGCTTTGAGTCTCTGATAACCAAGAACCTTCGACAGATGAAAAAAGGGCTGGTGAACCGGGTGGACCAGTTCACGCAGGCCGTCGACAGGATCTACCAACGCGGGATCGGGATCGAAGGTGCCTTTATCTTCGGGATGGATGAGGACGACCCCACCGTATTCGAAAAAACGCTCGAGTTTGCCGAGAGGGCGAAACTGGCTCTTGCTCAATTTGGCATCCTGACGCCGTTTCCAGGTACTCCCCTGTATGAAACGTTCGCTGCTGAGGGCCGTATAGTGGAGTCAGACTGGTCGAAATACACCATCAGTAATGCCGTAGCCACACCGAAGAGGCTGTCGCGCAGAGCTCTGGAGGAGGGTTTTGTCTGGACCTATCGGGAGTTTTACTCCTATCGATCCATCCTCAAGCGGCTGCTGCCCCGACTGGGGAATAATTTCTGGCTGTACCTGGGCCTCAACATGGCTTTCAAGAGGGTGTCTGATCCCATGATCGCTGCGAAACGGGCGCTGCTCGAGGATCTTTCCGAGGGACATGATAGAGCAAACGAGGGATAAACGTCCTCCCCAAGACGTCGTTTGGGACTGAACGCGAATTGGCATACTTTGCGGATGCCGCTTCTTGCGGCATCTCTGCATGCCATGACACACCGGGTTCTGTCTGGTGCCCGCTGTATGAGGTATCTGTCGTTGGCTCAAGCGTGCCCTGTACCTGCAGGTCTGAGTACTGTGCCGGCGAATGGTAGAGAATACTGCAGTGAAATCGTGTAAAAGGGTATCTTGTGCTGGACCCGTGAAGGAGGAATGACGTGGACTGGAGAGGACTCAAATCTCACCTCACCGACCTGTTGAAGAAGCTGCCCGTTGACTATGCAGATGTGCGGATTGAGGAGTCAGAAATCAGCTCCCTGCAGTTTCGCGGACCCGAGATCGAATCGGTCATGGAGACCATCAGCTTTGGCGGTGGCGTCAGGGCCCTGTCAAACGGTGGATGGGGATTTGCCTCGTTCAATTCAATCGAGGATCTGCAATCCCGCATTGATCACGCCTGTGAGATGGCCCGCGTGGCGGGCGAACGCAGAAATGAAAAAGTAGAGCTTGCCCCGGTGGAGCCGGTGCAGGACACCGTGGAGCCGCCGGAGGGCTGGAATCCGGCCGGGGTGAGCCTGTCTGATAAAATCAACCTGTTTGCAGATTACAATCGCATCATTCTCAATTACGGTGGCGACATAGTCAGTTCTTCTGTCGGTTATGGAGACAGGCGGACCCGCCTCCTTTTTGCCAACAGCGAGGGTACCTGTGTGGATCAGACCAAGATCGATCTGCAGGGAGGCATAGCGGCAATTGCAACGAGGGGGAGTGATACGCAGACCGGACATGTCAGCTTCGGCAGCTCAGCCGACTACTCCGTTACGCAGGGGCTCGAGGATGAGGTCACCGACGCCTGTGAAACCGCCTGTGCACTGCTCGATGCTCAAATGATACAGGGTGGCGACTACATGGTGATAGCATCTCCCCGCATGGCCGGGATCTTCGCGCACGAGGCCTTTGGTCATCTGAGCGAGGCTGATGACCTCATGGAAAAAGAACGGATGCGCGAGATGATGAAGCTGGGAAGACGTTTTGGTGGAGAGATTCTGAACATATACGACACGGGGCTGACTCCGGGAGCGCGCGGCTACCTGCCCTACGATGATGAGGGAGTGCCCGCCAGCAGGGCGGATTTGATCCGGGAGGGAGTGCTGGTCGGCCGGCTGCACTCGCGTCGCTCGGCAGCCAGGATGGGTGAAGAGCCCACGGGCAATGCCCGTGCTTTGAGCTATCGCCACCCGCCTATCTGCCGGATGCGCAACACCTGCATTGGTGCAGGAGAAGCATCGTTTGAGGATATGTTGGACGGTGTGAAGAAAGGTCTTTACGTTGTCACCCCGCAAGGGGGACAGACCGATGACGAGATGTTCACATTCATGGCCGGCAAATCCTACCTGATTGAAGACGGCGAAGTGGGCCCTATGGTCAAGGATGTAACACTGACCGGCAACGTTTTTCAGACCCTCCAGGATATCGATATGGTGGGACATGATGTGCTGGAGTGGGAGAGTGCCGGCGGCTGCGGGAAGGGCGAGCAATCCCCACTTCCCACCAGCGAATGGGCCCCGCACATCCGGATTCAGAATGTCGTCGTTGGAGGTGAGAGCGAATGACTTCCCCTTATGAGCGTCAGGCTGAGATCGTACTGGAGCTGGCCGCCCGCAGGGCGGATTCAGCAGAGGTGTGGTGTGCCGATTCGGAGCGCATCCCGGTGCGTTTTGAGGATAACAAGCTGCAGATGCTGGAGGCCTCTTCCAGCACCGGCATTGCACTCCGGGTGATTGCCGACGGGAAGATGGGTTTTGCCGCCAGCACGCGGGAATCTTCCGAGGAAGACCTGGTGGAAATGGCTCTGTCCACTGCGCAGTTTGGAACCGAAGTAGACTATGAGTTTCCCGGTCCGGATCAGTACCCGGTCGTAAAGACCTATGATCCAGCCGTCGCCCGGCTGGACGCGGATACAATGACGGAGACAGGGGAGGCCATCCTGGAAAAAATCCTTCACCATGAGAGCGATGTCGATGTTAACGTCTCGCTCAACCGGGGCGTGGGCCGTGCCCGTCTGCTCAATACCAGTGGTGTGGACATGACGGGAGAGGGCACCTCTGCCAGCATAGTGTGCTTTGCCACCTGGGTTGAAGGGGACAGTCTGCTGCGCACCGGAGATGTGTTGGGGTCGCAGTTCATGTATGAGGATCCTGAGCAGGTAGCCGAGCGCATTATCGAGCAGCTGGATCTCGGACGACGGCCGGCGCAGATCAGTGAGGGAAAATATCCGGTCATCTTTGGTCCCTGGGTTCTCGGTGACATACTCCGCCCATTTCTTGCATCGGTCGACGGTGATGCGGTGGCCAAGGGATTTTCTCCCTGGCGGGATAGGATAGGTGAGCCGGTAGCGGATGAGCGCGTGAGTATCTACGATGACGGTCTGATGCACGGCGGGCTGGCAACGGCGCCATGGGACGATGAGGGCGTCCCGTCCCAGTGCACCCCACTGGTCGAAAACGGGAAACTGCAGAACTTCCTCGTGGATCTGAGGAATGCGGCCAGGTTGGAGCGCCCCCCAACGGGGAATGGCCAGCGAGGTGGCCTGAGTTCGCCTCCCGGCGTGGGCACCAGCAATATCTGCGTGAAAGCGGGCGAGCGACCTCATTATGAGATGATCGCCTCGGTTGATGAAGGTATACTCGTGCACCAGTTGATGGGGGCCTGGGGATCCAACCCCTACGGGGGGCAGGTCAGCGGGAACATAGCCCTGGGTTTCAAGATCGAAAACGGGGAACTGGTCGGACGCGTGAAGAACACCATGCTCTACCTCAATGCATTTGATGCGTGGCAAGACCAGCTGATTGAAATCAGCTCCGACGTGCGGCAGATCCTGTCCTACCGCCTGCCTCATGTAGCACTGGACGGAGTGAGCATTTCGGCTCAGGGGTAGGAGCAACCTTCGCCCAGCCGCGATCCCTCCGGGGGTCTGGACACGGTGGACGAAATCTCGAGCATAGATCTTCAGCATCTCATGCGGGTCGCCTATGATGCGGCAGGTGTACAGGTGGCGGAGCTCGATGAGGTCTGTACCTGTCTCGGCAGCGGGCGGATTTGAGGTTGACAAGTGGGGTCCATGATGTTTAAAGTGTTTTAAAAGGTTGAACAAATGCTGACACAACGACGATGAGGGGGACGAGTAAGCCCAGTCAGTTACCAGAGAGCTGGGGGTGCTGCGACCCAGCAGCTGCACAGGCTGAAATACACCCCGGAGTTGCCGGCTGAACGGAAACCAGTAGGCTGGGCCGTGATCCGTCGTTACCCGGTGAGGGAGTGATTGCTCCCAACAGAGAGAGCCAAGGTGGCTAACTCAGGTGGTACCGCGCCCATGCATTTTTGGGTCGTCCTGTGAGGGGACGGCCCTTTTTTTATGGATCCGGGGTGCCGCGGCTCCTGGGTCAGCCGAGTTGGAAGGATGTGTGCGATGATTGCCATCAGAGGTGCGACCACAGTTGAGCGCGACCGGGCAGATGACATCCGTGCGGCGACGCGAGAACTCCTGGCCGAGCTGGCCAGAAAAAACGATCTGACGGAGGAGGAGATAGTGAGCGCATTGTTTACCGCGACCCCTGATCTTACCGCGTGCTTTCCCGCTGCTGCGGCGCGCGAGTTGGGTTGGACATCCACCGCCCTGATGTGCGCTGCGGAGATAGCCGTGCGTGGCGCCCTGCCGAGGTGCATTCGCGTTCTCCTGCATGTCGAAAGGGCACGAACAGAGAATCAGGTGCAGCATGTTTACTTGCGCGGGGCCGAGGCCCTGCGGCCGGATCTCATCGAGGAGGAGGAGAGACAATGATCATCGTCATGGGAAGAAGCAGTTCGGAAGAGGACCTGGAACGAGTAGTCGGGGCTGTTGAGAGCGCTGGACTGGATGTTCACATATCGGAAGGTGTACAGCACACCATTGTTGGTTGTGTGGGGGATGTCAGCCATCTCAACCGGGAAGAGCTGCAGGTGCTTTCGGGTGTGCAGCGCGTGGTGCGGGTCATGCACCCTTTCAAGCTGGTCAGCAGGGAATTTCAGGAGGACGACACCGAGATTGATGTCGATGGCGTTACCATCGGAGGGCGCCAAGTGACAGTAATGGCGGGACCGTGTGCGGTGGAGGACCGACAGATGCTGCTGGAGACAGCCGAGATAGTGAAAGAGGGCGGAGGTGAGGTGCTGCGCGGCGGTGCTTTCAAGCCCAGGACCTCCCCGTACAGTTTTCAGGGGCTCGGCGAGGAGGGTCTCAAGATACTGCGCGAGGCGGCGGAGAGGACCGGCCTGAAGGTGGTGACTGAAGTACTCACCCCTGGCGATCTGGAACTCGTCGCCTACTACGCCGATATCCTGCAGATCGGTGCCCGTAACATGCAGAACTACAGCCTGCTGCGCGCGGTCGGTCGGGCTGACCGCCCCGTGCTCCTGAAGCGCGGCCTCATGTCCTCGGTGGAGGAATGGCTCATGGCCGCCGAGTACATTGCCTCCGAGGGCAACAGGGATATTATGCTCTGTGAGCGCGGAATCCGTACCTTCTCCAAGTACACCCGCAACACCCTGGACCTCAGTGCGGTGCCGCTTGCTCAGGAGCTCAGCCACCTGCCGGTGGTTGTGGATCCCAGTCATGCCACCGGACGGTGGAAGCTGGTGGCCCCAATGGCTAAAGCGGCTGTTGCCGCCGGTGCGGATGGGCTGATCATGGAGGTTCACCCGCGACCGGCAGAGGCCAAGTCGGATGGGCCACAGTCCCTGAAGCCGGAGACATTTCTGAATGCCATGGATGAGATCGCTGAGATTGCCGACACTGTCGGCCGGGGAGTGAAGGGTGGATGAATCGCTCCCTGGGCGATGCCACGATTGTGATTGTGGGAATGGGCCTGATGGGAGGATCGCTGGCCATGGCACTGGCAGGGCGCGCCGCGAGGCTGGTGGGCATAGACGCGGATCCGTCGGTGGTACAGACTGCCCGAAAGAGGCGGATCGTTGATGCGGCCGCCCGCATCAACGATTGCAGATCGTGGTTTCGGAGAGCGGACCTGCTCGTGCTGGCCACTCCTATCGGGCAGATGGGAAAGATTCTGCGCGACAGAGGCGCCCACCTGAAGCCCGGGGTCGTGGTTACGGATCTCGGGGGTGCCAAAGCACAGGTTGAGACCGAGATCACCTCGATGCTGCCTTCCGGGGTCCAGTACATTCCGGGGCACCCCATGGCGGGTTCGGAGAAGCGGGGCATATCCGGGGCTGAGCCCGGTCTCTATCAGGGAGCGACGTGGGTCGTGGGCGAGGAACCCCCGGACATCCTGCGGGAAGCTATCGCCGCAGTGGGCGCCGAAATAATGGTGCTGGATGCCGATTTGCACGACCGGGCAGTGGCATATACCAGCCACCTGCCTCACCTCATGGCCGCAGTGACAGCTGATGTCTGCGGGGAGGCGGCCCGTGGCGAGGTCGATCTCTTTCGTTCGCTTGCCGCCGGGGGGTTCAGCGATACCACGAGGATCTGCGAGGGCTCGACCGAAATGGGAGCCGACATGTGTATATACAATGCCGGCCAACTGCTCCCTGCCATAGAGCGGGCGCGGCAGGGACTGGAGGAACTGGCCTCGGCCCTGCGCGGGCGTGATAGACGCCGTATTCGCGGAGGATTGAGGCGGGCCCGGGCCGGCCGGCAGCGGATTGTGGGTGATGCGAAGTGAGACTCAGTACAGATGCACCGCTCAGGGGAGAGGTGAGGGTGCCCGGCGACAAGTCGTGCTCCCACCGCGCGGCCATGCTGGCCTCACTTTCCCCTGCGGAGGGGACAATAGATAATTTTGCTCCCGGGGAGGACTGCGCCAGGACGCTGCACTGCCTGGCCCGTATGGGGGTGCAGGTGCACAGACGGGGAACAGAGGTCAGAATCTGCGGCCGGGGAGGTGATCTGGTCGAGCCCGACCGCGTGCTGGACTGCGGCAATTCCGGGACGACCATGCGTCTTTTGGCCGGCCTGTTGAGCGGCCAGCATTTTCACGCTGTGCTCAGCGGTGACGCTTCACTGAACCGGCGCCCCATGCGCAGGGTCGTCGATCCACTTAACAGAATGGGGGCGGATATACGCATGCGTTCCGGCGCCGGCGCCCCCCTGAGTATTTCCGATGGGAGCATCGCCGGAGGCAGGCACTGCACCGAGGTGGCCAGCGCACAGGTCAAATCAGCCATCCTCCTGGCCGGCCTGTACGCCAGTTCGGACACGGAGGTGCTGGAGCCGGGCGTCTCACGTGATCACACCGAGCGCATGCTCGACCACTGGGGAGTGCCGGTCACCTGGAATCGGGGCCGGGTGCGGCTGGATGGGGGTGGACTAGAACACCTCTGTCCTCCGGCAGGCGGCGTCCGCATCCCGGGAGATTTTTCATCCGCTGCGTTCCTCATGGCCGCGGCCCTGATGGTTCCCGGGTCGGATATTGTGTTACGGAACGTCGGCGTAAATCCCACCCGCACAGGCATGCTCGACGTACTCGAACTGATGGGAGCGGATGTGCAGGTGGTCAACCGGCGCAGCTGGGCCGGGGAGCCGGTCGCTGATATACACACCCGCTGTTCCTCCCTGCGGCCCTTTGAAGTGGGAGAGGAGATGATCCCCACCCTGATTGATGAGGTTCCCGTTCTGGCGCTTCTGGCCGCACATGCTTCCGGGGTGAGTGCATTCCGTGGAGTAGGTGAACTCCGGGTGAAAGAAACCGATCGTCTGGCCGCGGTTGAGGAAGAACTCGGTGCTCTGGGTGTTCGCTGTTGGACCAGGAAAGACACACTCTCGGTGGAAGGTTCTGATGGTTTTACGGCCTCACCTGCAGTGTCCGACGCCCGGGGAGATCACCGCATGGCGATGACGCTGGCCCTCGCCGGTCTCCCGGACGGGCGCGTTCGCGCAGGAGACGGATCGTCAGTGCGGGTCTCTTACCCGCAGTTTTTCCGCGACATGCAGGCTCTCGGGGCCCGGACGGATTCCGGTCGATCCCACCTGCGGCTCGGACTTCTCGGGGAAAATATCAGTGAGAGCGCCTCGCCGCCAATGCTCCGTGCGGCCCTGCGTGCCCGCGCCCTGCCGGGGTCATATGATCTCTTTGACGTTCGTCCCGGTGATCTGCGGACGGCGGTGCAGGGGCTGCGCGCCCTCGGAATCCGCCAGTTCAACGTTACCCGCCCACACAAGGTGGCCATACGCGCGGAGCTGGACCGTCTCGCCTCTTCCGCCCGCCGCCTCGGGGCGGTCAATACGGTGACCGAGGAAAATGGAGCCCTGGTCGGGCATAACACCGATGCATACGGTGTGACGCGGGCACTGCGGGAGGCCGGTAGCGATCCTGCTGGCGCGAGAGTTCTGCTGCTCGGGGCGGGAGGTGCGGCGCGGGCCGCGCTGTTTGCCGTACTCGATGCCGGGGCCGGATTGGTGCATATCGCCAATCGCTCACCGGAGAAGGCCGCTCATCTGGCTGCCCTGGCTTTATCTGGTCAACCCGGCGTGAAGGTGCAGTCCTCCTCGCTCCGGGATATCCCGGAGGGGCGGTACGACCTGGTCATCCAGGCCACTCCTGTGGGGACTGCTGGCGTGGACTGCCCCCTGCCGGAGCACTGCGAGCTGCATCCCGAGGCGGTGGTTTTCGAGATGATTTACCGACCTGTAGTCACACCACTGGTGCGCCGCGCGCGCTCCGCCGGTGCCGAGGTGGTTTACGGGGCAGAGATGCTGCTGCATCAGGGAGCCAGGGCGTTTGAACTGTGGACGGGCGAGTCCGCGCCGGTGGAAAAAATGCGGGAAACACTGGGGAGGGTGCTCCGATGGTGAGGTACACAACGGCTGGAGAGTCGCACGGCAGGGCAATCCTCAGCATCATCGAGGGAGTCCCCGCCGGTCTGAATCTGCAGGCGGATGATATTGATGCGGAACTGGCCCGCCGCCAGCTGGGATACGGACGCGGGGGCCGGATGCAGATCGAGCGCGATGAGGTGAACATTATCTCCGGGGTGCGGCACTGCCGCACGCTGGGCAGCCCAATAGGTCTGATGATTCGCAACCGGGATTGGGTCAACTGGCGGGAAGCCATGTCTCCCGGCCCGGGGATGGCGGAGCAGGTGGTCCGGCCGCGGCCCGGTCATGCTGATCTTGCCGGCCACTACAAGTACGGGCATACGGACCTGCGGAATGTACTGGAGCGGGCATCTGCCCGCGACACTGCGGCCCGCGTGGCTGCCGGTGCAGTGGCGATGATCCTCCTGCGGGAACTGGGGATATGGATAGTAGGCTGCGTTCGCTCCGTGGGCTCGGTGCAATCGAGCGGTTTTCCCGATGATTGGCTCGACAGCACTCCGGAAGAGATGCACGATTACTGGCGCAGCCGCGAGCGCGAACACCCGCTCCGCTGCCCGGATGAAGCCGCTGAGAAGCGAATGATTGATTTGATAGATACCTGCCGGGCCGAGGGAGATACCCTGGGCGGGGTCGTGGAAGTAGTGGCCGCTGGTGCTCCCCCCGGGCTGGGAAGCTACGCCCAGTGGTCTGACCGTTTGGACGGCCGCCTGGCTCGCGCCCTGATGTCCATTCCCGGAATAAAGGCTGTGGAGATCGGCGATGGCATCAGCGGGGCAGCTGCCCGCGGCTCGCAGGTGCACGATCCAATCGTGCCCGGTGAGGCCGGTTCGTCTCCCCACCGTACCTCAAACAACGCGGGTGGACTGGAGGGCGGTGTCTCCAATGGCTGTGAGATTCGCATGCGTGCTGGCATGAAGCCCATCGCGACTCTGGGAAAGCCCCTACCTTCGATTGACCTGAGCACGGGGGAGTCGTTGCCCGCGCATCACGAGCGGGCCGACGTATGCGCCGTACCGGCCGCCGGCGTGGTGGCCGAAGCGGTTGTGGCGCTGGAGCTGGCTGCGGCAGTTACCGAACGATTCGGCGGCGACCGCCTTGATCACCTGCTCCGGGGGCTCCGGGGATGGGAGGAGGAACTGCGGTGAAGGTCGTTCTGGTGGGTTTCATGGGTGCCGGCAAGACGGAGGTGGCCCGGATCCTGGGGATGAGGCTGGGGATTCCGGTGATAGACACAGATGAGATGGTGTGTGATTGGACCCAGAGCACGGTGCAAGAGATCTTTGCATCAGAAGGAGAGGCTTCCTTCCGGGCCCGGGAGAGGCAGGTTGTCCGCCGGACGGCTGATCTGCAGGAGGTGGTCATATCTGCCGGTGGAGGTTCGTGGCTGGACGAAGAGAACCGCCGGCACCTGAGCCGGGGGGCGACGGTGGTGCACCTGTCAGTATCTCCTGGTGCAGTGCTCGAGCGCATCGACGATGTCGAACGGCCACTTCTGGCCGGAAAAGGCGCCGCGGAGGTGAGGCGCCTCATGCGGGAGCGCGCCCCGGCATATTCCCTGGCCGCAGAGGAGATAGATACCACCGACCTGACGCCAAAAGAGGTGGCCGAACGGGTTATCCGCACCTGTGCGCCCGGTCAGTCATGCCGGTCTCCTGCAGAACCAGAGGAGCTGCAGGTTCAGGTCGATGACCCGTACCGCATAGTGGTCGGGGAGGGGATGCTCAAGGCCCCCGTCTCTTTTCTGTCCGGCGTGCTGTCAGGCAGAAACATCGCCATCATTTCCGATGAGCTGGTATGGCAGCTGTGGGGGCGGGCAGTTCGCGATGACCTCGACCGGGCCGGTTACCGGACCGCCACCTACAGGTTCTGGGGGGGCGAAAAATGCAAGGACCTGCAGACGGTGGAAGAGGCGGCCGATCACCTGCTGTGCAGCGGGATTGACCGTCACAGTACCCTCCTGGCGTTAGGTGGGGGCGTGCCGGGGGATGTCGGGGGATTTGTGGCCGCGGTGCTCCTTCGCGGTATCCCTTACGTCCAGATCCCGACCACCCTGCTCGCCCAGGTCGACAGCTCGGTGGGGGGGAAGGTGGGGGTCAACCACAGGCTGGGCAAGAACCTGCTGGGCTCATTTCATCAGCCCCGGCTGGTGCTCAGCGATGTCACTGCCCTCAGGACCCTTCCGGAGCGCGAGTTCCTGAGTGGGCTCGGGGAGGTGATCAAGCACGGATTTCTCGCCGGGGGTGATTATCTGGATCTGCTCTGCAAACGACAGGATGAGATCCTGCACCGGGATCCTGCGGTTCTGCGCGAGGTGGTTGCCGGCAGCTGCCGGATAAAGGAGGGCTTCGTCCGCGGTGATGAAAAGGATCAGTCGCAGCGGATGATGCTCAACTTCGGACACACCCTGGGTCATGCCCTTGAAACGGCCTCGGGTGGCCGCGTTGCTCACGGTATTGCCGTGGCCTGTGGCATGGGTGCAGCGGCGCGGATATCCGGGCGGCTGGGAGTACTTCCTTCCGAAGGGGTGACAGAGCTGGAGAATGTGCTGAGGGGCTTCGGCTTGCCGCGGTGTCTGGATGATCTGTCCGACCCACCGGATCGGGAGCGGATTATGGCAGAAGTCCGTCATGACAAGAAGAGGAGGGACGGCAGGATGCGCTGGATCCTGCTCCGCTCACCGGGCGACCCGCAGCTATCCGAGGACGTGCCTGCTGCGGTTGCATTGGAGAACCTCTGAGGGGATGCGTGCGTTCTTGCATTCCACTGGAATGGGAGGTGTATGGATGAAAGTAGCCGTGCTGCATGGTCCCAATTTGAACCTGCTGGGGACGCGGGAGCCCGGGCACTACGGATCAGCGACGCTCAGGGATATCGAGGATCGACTGCGGGAGGCCGGCGATCGCGCCGGGATTGAAATTGACTGCGTCCAGCATAACGGCGAGGGAGAGCTTATAGATGAGATACATCGCGCGGGCGAACAGGCCGATGGGATAATCATCAACCCCGGTGCCTATACGCACTACAGCATTGCCATACGGGATGCCCTGGCCGCGGTCCAGATACCAGCAGTGGAAGTTCATCTCAGTCACATCCACCGGCGCGAACCTTTCCGGCGCGATTCGGTGGTCGCCCCGGTCTGTGTTGGCGGGATCTGGGGATTCGGTGCCCGGTCGTACGAACTGGCGCTGACCGCCCTGATCCAATACCTGCGCGACAGTGCTTCCTGACGCCGCGCGGGTCTCCCTCGCCTGCCGCCGCGTGTCGAATTCGCTCGAATGCTCTGTGAGGTGGAACGTCGTCCGCGTATTGGATAAGATGATAACAGGTGGAATGTTCGCAGGAGAAGGGATGAATCCATGCGCATCATCGGCGGCGAATTCCGGGGGTTCCCTCTTGCGGGCCCGCATGGGCGCAGTGTCCGTCCAACCTCTGACCGTGTGCGCGAGTCAGTGTTCAATATCCTGGCCGGGTCGGTGGAGGGGGCGTCCATTCTGGATCTGTTCGCCGGTACAGGGGCGCTGGGACTGGAGGCCCTGAGCCGGGGAGCCGCCAGCTGTATTTTTGTGGATTCGTCGGCGTCTGCATGTGCGATCATCCGGCGAAATATCGACAAGTTGAAAGTGCACCGTAAAAGCAGAGTCCTGAGGCGAGACGTGAACCAGTTCCTGCGGGAAGCAGTATTTACCGGAGAGGATTCCTGTTCGCTGGTCTTTATGGACCCTCCCTACGATCTGGGGTTTCCCCAAGAAACAGTGCGTCTGCTTGTGGCTGGAGCCGGCCTCGAACCCGGTGCGCGGCTGGTGGTGGAGAGCGCTGTTCGGGACTCCCCGGACTTCGGCGAGGGGGATCGACCCTGCGACGGAGTTGAGGTCGTGCGGGCTCGCCGATACGGCGACACTGCGGTGACGATTTTGCGCTACGCCGAGGGAGGGAAATCGCGCTCATGAACGAGAGAGCCATGTGTCCGGGCAGTTTTGATCCCATCACATACGGACACATTGACATCATTGGCC
Organism: Clostridia bacterium; assembly: GCA_003554565.1. Taxonomy (GTDB): domain Bacteria; phylum Bacillota; class Sulfobacillia; order SLMV01; family SLMV01; genus PWGR01. The sequence goes on along the minus strand of PWGR01000124.1, from coordinate 1,070 downwards.
GAACTGCAAGGGTTTTCGATGAAGTTGTCGTCTCCGTTTTTGACAACCCGAACAAGAAACACTGCTTTCCTTGTGAAAAGAGGCTGCAGCTGGCCACAGAGAGCCTCCGTTCCTTTCCCAACGTGGTGGTGGAACGGGGAGAGGGCCTGTTGGTTGACTACGCACGCAGGCGCGGGATCAAGGTGGTGATCAAGGGCCTGCGGGCAGTATCTGACTTTGAATACGAGTTCCAGATGGCCCAGATGAACAGGGCTATAGCCAACCACGTCGAAACCCTTTTTATGATGACCAAACCCGAGCATTCTTACCTCAGTTCCAGCGTAGTGAAGGAGCTGGCAGGACTGGGAGCAGATGTAAGCGAAATGGTGCCGGAGATCGTGGTTGAGGCGTTTACAGAGCGACTGGACGAGGGGTGGAACGGGGACAGCGGGATCTAGTCTGGTTTTGGGAGGCTGCAAAAATGAAACAGGACCTTTGGGGTATCATAGAGGAGCTGGAGGCTGCGGTCGCGGAGGGAATGCATATCCCACTCAGTGATCGCGTCGTCGTGAGTGAACATGAAATCTTCGCCCTGCTGGATGAACTGCGGGCCGCCCTGCCTGATGAGTTGAGCCAGGCCAAGACCCTGGTTGAGGAAAGGGACCGGATCCTGTCTCGCGCGCGCTCCGATGCCGACAGGGTGGTCACCGAGGCCAAGGAGTATGCGGATGAACTGACCGCCGAATCGACTGTCGCGGAACGGGCCGAGGAAGAGGCGGAGGACATCCTCGCCCGGGCAGATGATAAGTCCCGGAAGATCATGATCGAGGCGCACAAGTATGCGGACGAAGTGCTGCAGCAGCTGCAGGACATAATGGAGAGGGCGACGGGCCAGGTGGCGGAAAGCAGAAAGGAGCTCCGCACATCGCACCATTCGCAGGCCAGAGAGGAGGCCGCTGCGACGGAAGAGGTTTCACCGCCTTCCCGCGATACCGAGCGCATGCGCCGCTAGGCCGCCGCCAAAAGCGATTGCGCCGGTGATGCCGAAGCGTACGGCAGACCGGGTGAAGATCTCAAACCAGCCCAGCTCG
>PWGR01000076.1 GCA_003554565.1 Clostridia bacterium | reverse complement strand
CCTCCTCCTCTGCGGATGAAGTCATGGCCTGGGCCCTAAGACAGGGGAATACTGTCCTCTTTCTGCCGGACCAACACCTGGGGCGGAACACTGGGCACAATCTGGGTATCGCATCGGAGGAGATCGCACTCTGGCGGCGCGAAGACGAGGAGCTGATCTCCGGGAGTGAGACGCCGCGTTTGATTCTCTGGGATGGGCACTGCCCGGTGCATGTGAAATTCACCGAGGATGCAGTGTCCCGTATGCGGCGGGCTTATCCCGAGGCGAAAATGGTCGTCCACCCTGAGTGTCGGGCCGAGGTGGTAGATGCCGCCACAGAGCAGGGCTCGACTGAGCACATAAGAAAGACGATTTCTGAATCCCCTCCAGGTACGGAGTGGCTGGTGGGCACAGAACTGAAGCTGGTTTCCCGGCTCGCCCGCAGGAACCCGGACCAGACAATACTGTCCATAAACGAGGAAGGCGTCTGTGATGACATGGACCTGATCACCCCCGCGCACCTGCTGTGGGTGCTGGAAGAGCTCGTCTCCGGGCGGGTAGTGAACCGGATTGAAGTGCCCCGGGAGGTTATCCGGGATGCCCGGGTTGCCCTGAAACGGATGTTTGCCCTGGTTTGAAGGGAGGGACGATGAAGCGTCGCAGGCGGATAATTGAGCGCCTGGAAGAGGCGGATGCGCCCGTGACCGGTACGGAGCTGGCCCGGGAGCTCGGTGTCAGCCGGCAGGCTGTTGTTCAGGACGTGGCCCTGCTCCGGGCTGAGGGGCACGAGGTGCTGGCCACGCCGCAGGGATATGTGATCGCTCCCGAGGTCGACAGCGCTGCTGTTCCACACCGTGCTCGCATCGCGGTGGACCATCCGCCCGAGCGAACAGAAGAGGAACTCAACACATTTGTTGACTGTGGGGTACGGGTGGTCGATGTGATTGTGGAACACGCCCTGTACGGGGATCTGACCGGCGCTCTCATGCTCAGCACACGGGAAGATGTCAGGAGATTCATACGCCAGCTGCGTGAAATGGATGCACCCCTCCTTTCATCACTGAGCGATGGGGTCCACCTGCACACAGTGGAATTCGATAAGGTCGAGGACTTCAAGCGCGCAGAGGGGATTCTACGAAGCAAGGGGCTCCTCGCGGGTCAGTGATAGAAGGTCCCTGCACTCAAAATCTGTCCTGCCTTTTGTGCCTGCAGCTGGCTGTCTTTTGTCTGCGGTCTGTACACTGGATGAATTATGCCGCCGCACCACAGCATTTGCAATGGGATCTGAAAGGGACTGCGGCCTCCCCGTCGCAGAGTGGGTGATGATGCGGGGGTTCTATCTTCGACGTGTTCCACGGGCTCTTATGCGCAAAAGATCCAGGGATTGGCCAACGCCTCACCTATGTCCGGGCACCCAGGCATCCGGATTCTTCAGGACCAGGTTATGAAATATGACGCACACAGCATGCCCAGAACGAACCCTGCACACCCGAGAAAAGCCAGCGCCAGCACGTGCAGTATCACGTGCTGCAGGACCCAGGATGCAAGCATTACCATCAGAGTTCGTCCACCGTCGAAGAGAATTGAGGGTAGGAGTGTCCTGCCGGCTCCATATATGAGCGGCGGCAGCAGTACTATAACCGGTATCTTCACAAGGCCCTCAACAGGGTTGACGGAGAACCACCCCTGCAGTGCGCAGACCACAAAACTCGCTGAATACAGGATGACATGGTTGGATGGTATGGGAGAAAACGCCCGGAATGTATCCGATGCACTTACCATCAGGTAGGTCATGATAGCCGTGGATGCTGCACACAGCCACCAGTTGATCGCAACCTGCCTGCGGTCTCTTTCTGCTTCCCTCTCCCGGTGCTTCCTCGCTGTTTCCATGTGATTCAACCTCCCCCGTCATCCTGTTTACCCAGTGTGCGAATGCGACGCAGGGTGAAGGTGTCGTCGCGTATGGGATGTCTCAGGTATACTTCCATGCGCACTGACCAGTCGGCATCAGCCTCGATGCACTGATCCATGCTCGGCAGGCGATATTCGGGAAAATTTGAACTCAGCGGCACGGTGACCTCCAGGGATTCCCCCGGTGGTATGCGGCCGTCCTCCGGGCGGTGAGTGGTTGAGGCGATGAGGCTGCTTTCCAGGTCCAGGAGCAGGGATATGTTCCGGACATCAGTTTCGGTCTCACTCGCGTTTTCAAAACGAAGCTGTACCTTGAAGTCCGTGGGATCGGCGCCAGGGCACAGCTGTACGAAGCTGGCTTCAAACCCGCGGACCGCCTGATGAGATAGCATCCACCGGGCGAAGGTCGCACCAGTCAGTGCTGATGCGACCAGAAATACTGCAATCAGAATGACAATCGGCGTTCTTGGCAAGAGAGGATCCCCGCCTTCCATCAGTCCCGTGGCTTCTTCCTGAGCAGTGATTTCGCCCTCCGAAACAGTCGGGACAACAAGCTCCCAATGTGTTCACTCACTTCATCCATTTCGTCCGAATGCACAGGCGATTCTCCCTGCGTGGTGCGCATCCCGCGTCCCCGCACGTCCATCTGTTGGGACAGATGCGGCGCCCCGTGCCATCTACCCATCGGGTGGCCTGCCGGATCACGGTGGTGTGACCCGCGCAGAAATGACATCATGGCGTCCACTGAGTCGTCCTCATCCACCTCTCGCAGACAGTGCGGTCGCCGCTCGACAAATCTTCTTTTTGCCTCATCCGGATCGTCAGCCCTGACGCTCGCCTCCTGCACCCACTGCTGCACCGTCTCGTCATCCCAGGGAGTCCAGGTGTACTGAGTCTGTCCGCCGTCCAGTGTAAGTGCCCGTTCATGCGGCGACACGGCAAACCCGGGAAGATGATTGAGATGCCATCTCATAAGTCATCACCGCGCCTTCGTTAGGTGTATCATCCAGGATGCTCTCAATTTCTGCGGTCCCCGGTGTTCAGGCAGCGTCGATGGTATACCCTGCGCAGGGCGACTGAGCGCCGAGCGATTGGCCATTTTCCACATCACGCACTCCTAGTAAACCAGGAATGCCCATCGAGGTCAATTATGACGTCATGCCTCAGTCCGCAGATCTCCCTTCGATTTCGCAAGTGGCTCCTCAATGCTCCCTGACAGGTTTCTCTCCGCCGGCGGGGAAGCAGAACTGGGAATTCCCCAGACAGCGGCTGGGAGGCTGTGGACCGCGAT
>PWGR01000012.1 GCA_003554565.1 Clostridia bacterium | reverse complement strand
CGAAGAAACCCTCCGCCTTTCCCTCCTCGTCGTTGGCCCGGCGGATCGAATCCCACTCGCTCCGGAAGATGTTGTAGGTGGCCAGATCCCGCTCGTAGTCTTCCCGGGTGTCGTAAATGCGCACGTCGCGCTCCGCCGACCGCAGCAGATTGCGAAACTCCCCGCGCGGGGTCACCCGGCGATCCCGCACCACCGGGATGTGGTCGAGGTCAAAGGGGTTGGCTTCGGAGTAGCTGTGGATGAAGTTGAAGAGGCTCAGTGACTCGCTGTCGCGCGGAAGCATGGCGGTCAGCCCGGTCATAATGTACTCCGTCTCCGGCCCATCCGACAGCCACTCCAGCATCAGGTGAGAGGTCTGCCCGGCGCTGAACAGCTCGCGAAAGAGCCGCTTGTTCATGCGGGTGTTGGGGATGATGACCTGCAGAAGCAGCTGCACCAAAAGCGTCTTCCCGCCCCCGTTTTCCAGAAGCACGATCCCGTTTTCTCCCCGGAAATCGAAGATCTGATCCAGATAGGCCTTTCTTCCCCCATCGTACCGCACGTTCACCACGCGGGCGCGGTTGATCTTAGGCATCGGTCTCCCTCCCCAGATCCCGGACAAGATCCAGCAGCCGCTCCCGGTTTTCCGGCTGCGGGTAGTACTGGGTGACCACGGCGTTCAGTTTCCCGGTGGGATAGAGATCGCGCTCCTCCACCGTGCGGAGAAACCCTCCCTCTTCCAGAAAGCGGGCCACCCGCAGGATGAAGCTGAAGCGGTTGCCCCAGCTGCGCAGCGGCTGCTGCAGGCTCTCATCGTACACCGGAAGATCCAGCCAGTGGGCGGCGATGTCTCCCAGCTGGTACTCGCACTCCTCCCCCACGCTCTCAATCTCGGCCGCCATCTCGGCGTCGACCGGCTCCGCGACCCGCTTCAGCCGGTCGGTCACGTATTCCTCCAGGCGCTTCGCGCTGACGTAGGTGGACTTGCTCACCGAGCCCTCGTCGGTGTAAAGGAGGCTTATGAGACAGAGGATGACGAACATACCCACGTACATCTCCGTGTTGTTTCTGGCCTTAAGCGCTGCCCGCAGCTCGGCATTGGTCATGGCCAGGGGTGAGTCCTGCAGTCCGGGCACCAGGTGATAGGTCTCTTCCGCCCGCACCGCAGCACAGTTTATCCCCGCCAGAAAGACGTCGTCCACCAGGCGGGCAATCTCCGGATCGTCCCGGTACGTTCGGTACAGCTCGGAGGCGGAGTCCAGCTCCCCCCGGCGGACCAGCTCCGTGAACACGGAGAAGGCCTCCTCCACCTCGCTGCGGTGATAATCACTCAAGGTCATCCTCCCCTTCCGCGGCGGCAAACACCAGATTCGAAATGTAGTTCCCATTGGAAAATGATAGGATCTCATCTCCGGCCGCCACCTTCAGCGATGGGGGCAGGGTCTGGAAATCCTCCAGCGCCCGGCTCACCAGATACGGCACGGGCAGGTCGCCGCTGTCCAGCCAGGCATCGCGCCCCCGCATGATGCCCTCGATGTCCAGTCCGCCCTCCTGGTGCAGATGCATCATCAGCTGGAAGAAGTCGCGGCAGCGGGACATGGTGAGCCGCTCGTCCTCCGGCTGGGCCCGCAGCAGCTCCCGCAGGGTGAAGGTGCTCCCCCGCAGGGCCAGCCGGGCCACCGCCGACAGGTAGCGGATGCAGCGGCGCTCGGAATTCAGCCGGCCCGCCTCCTCCTCCAGCTCGCCGTCGATCACCTCTTCGATTTCCTCCGACTCCTCCTCGGCCGCGCCCCACAGCACCTGCCGGTGCATGGACTTGAGCGGGTTGAAATAGGTGGGAAGCCGGGGGTGAAGAAGCGATTCCACCGCGCCCCGGACGCGCTCTGCCCCGGCGTCCGGGCGCGACAGGAGGGGGTCCAGGAGCTCGTCCTCGGGGCGGAAACGCACCCGGAACCCCTTCTGCACCTCCGCCCGCAGCTCCCGCAAAAGCAGGTTGTCCACCCCCATGCGGCGGGCCAGGAGCCTGCTGTGCTCGTTGCTGACGCGGTTCAGCTCCTGTTCAATCATCTTCAGTTGGTACAGAGCCCGCAGGTCAACTTCTGTGGGGGCGGTGATGTTTTCCCGGCTGCGGCGTTCCGATTCGATCAGCGCCTTGAGGTGCTGAAACTGCCGCTGTTCCGCCTCCAGGACCTCGCGCGTCCGCTCATACTGCCGGCGAAATTCCTCCGGCCGCACGGAGCGCAGGCTGTGATAAATCCGGTATTCAAAATTGTCCAGACGCTCCAGCTGGGAACGGACCTCCATCTGCAGGGCCTCCAGGGCCTCCAGGGCGCCGTCGAAGGTTCCCCGCTCCAGCTGCTGGCGGAGGTACAGCTGGTAGATGCCCACCCGGAGTTCGCGGCTCATCTCCCGGGTGCGGAAAATGAGTTCCAGGCCGTGCTCGGTCAGCTTGAAACTCACCCAACGGCCCTCGTGCTCGTAGTCGTCCACCGCGATCAGCTCGAAGGTCACGTCCTCCGCCCCGCCCTCGCCCGGATCGGCATAGGAATAGGAGAATCGGCGTCCCCCGTTGCGCAGCCGCTCGAGGAGGTATTCCTCCATTTCGCCCGCGGTCTCCTCTCCCGGATCCTCGCCGTGCATGTCGCGCATGGTGCGCCGGAGAAACCGGCGAATCTCCGCGTGACCACAGGGCTTTCCCGGGGACTGCAGCATATTCTCCAAAATGAACAACAGCGTCGCCAGGCCCAACGACACCAGGTCATATCCGGCAAAAGTTTGACTGCGCTCGAGATCGAGCAGGGGGCGAAACAGGTACATTGTCTCCATTCGCTCCCGGAAGCTTTCAAACACGCGGTGGTCCCACCTCCCCGACGTGACGGATCATGGCGACGTCGTCCGACTGCGTCCGGCCGGACCGTTGTGCGGGTTCCCGCCATCGCCCCGCAGAAGACTCCGGCGAGGCCCGCGTGAAGACCGAATCGATCATCCATCTCACATGGAACAGCCAGCCGCCCGGAGGCTCTCCCCCCCCGCGTCCCGCCGCTGAGAACCCTCCGACCGGTGAGAACGTGAGCAGGACCTCACCCATCGCGTAGATGCAAAGCCTCCCGGAGCGGCTCCCGCAGGTCGACCGGAACTGCGACCACTTTCCTGCGCTCACCATCCAGTCGGGTGCGGCCCACAAAGACCAGTCCCGCCGCGCGCAGCT
>PWGR01000317.1 GCA_003554565.1 Clostridia bacterium | reverse complement strand
GTGGCCAGCTCTGGTATGTGCAGAGTCGGATTCTCTACTGCGAAGACGTAGTTGCAGGATACATCCAAGCTCGGCCTGCCTATCCCCGCTTTGTTATGCAGCATTCGGTACACTGGCGGTGGATCCTCAAATCGATTCTCTCTTGTGCCTGGGTGAGGACGAGCGATTTCCTCGCCTTCGCTAGATTGTGTGCGGCGCAGGACTGCTTGCACATGAATCTGGCCTTCGTCTCAGCGAATATTCATGGGGCGAATCAACGCATCATGACGGCTGCCGACTGAGTGCGGACGAGGGATCTGAGCGCATCAGGATCTCAGTTGCAAGAAGATTCGAAGAGTGAGACAATGCGCGTCTTATTCCTGTGAATTTCGCGTGATCCGCCAGAGGACGCCTGTTTCGGGGATGGCGTTTGGCGACATATCGGTGAATTCAACAACCCCGAAGTCCAGAACATATAATCCTGCATCCTCGTGATCCACCTCAACGGCGATTATACGCTTGAACCCTCTGCCGGTACGGCCAAACCTTGCCTGATCCTGGTTGGAGACAAACCAATCGTAGTCCCCCGTTAGCACATCCACATGTATGACACCGGTGGGTACATCCTCCTCGACTTCACCTGTCAGGGGGGTAGCGTCCCCAAATATCGCCACCAGCAGGCCCTCATGATTAAAATCTTGTGGAGTTGTTGTCAACTTCATGGGCGAGTAGTGTGATGGCAGGGTGAGCAGTGGGGCTTCAACCTCTGGTGGATCAGAGATGAGGGGATTGAGGTTCACTCCGCGCTCGGAAGCAAATTGCTCTTCCGTCAGGGGGTTCCCTCCAGCGAAATCGGGCCATCCATACCACGCCCCCTCGTGCACCTCGACCACCCAGTCGGGTGATCCACTTACCGCCCGCACTCCCCGGTCATCATAGCCAAGATTGGTTGCGTAGAGAGTACTATCGTCGTCCATGACCAGTCCGTAGGGATTCCGGAGACCATCTGCATATACTGATACGCTGCCGTCGGCGTCTATCCGGTGAATTGCCCCGCTGGCCGGGACTGTTTCTTCCACCACTTCACCTTCTGATCTGGTTTCTCCGAATGGTGCAAAGGCCCCGGTGAAGGTGTAGCCCAGGGGGTTCGGGGTTCCCAGGTTCATGTGCGGGTAGTTCTCCCCGGTGAGCTCGAAGCTGCGGGAAGGCTGGTCATGAAAGTCTGGATGACGATCGGCCCAGGCATATACGAAGCTGTCTGATCCTACAACGCCAGCATTTGTGGCAGTACCCACGCCGAAATAAATCTCGCCGTCGGGTCCGGCCACCACCTCGTTGTTGTGATGATCACCCTTCGCCGGCAGATCCGCTATGAGATCTTCTGTTTCACCTGTATCCAGGCACAGCTGACTGATCTTGCCGCGATGAGAGACCAGTAGGGTGTCGTCATCCACAACATCCAGGCCGTTCAGGGGGCCGTTGAATCCGGAGGCAATTTCGGCCACCTCACCTGTGGGAGAAACTGACATGATCCTGGCCTCTGTCGTTTTGGGGCCGTAAACAAAGCCTGATTCACCAATGTAGACCGTTCCGTCATCAGTTATGCTCATACTGGTTGGATAGGTAAAACCTTTCGCCACGACTTCCGCCTCATACCCGTCGGGCAGTTCGAGTGCTTCCGGATCGGTGCTCGCAGCCATCCTCAACATGACAGGAGCCGAGATGACGGCGAGAAGCAGGAGAGCAATCGAGGAGTAGACGACAGCTGGTCCGTGCCGCAGGGTCATCCGCCCATACAACAGACCGGTGATGATGCCGTACAGCAGGAATGCGATCAGGGGCGTCAGATGATTAAGGGGGCTGCCCAGCTGTACAGGAAATCCGAGGGCCACGGGTACCAGCAGGAGCGGGCCGGCAACCCATAGCACCAGACCCAGTACGACACCGGCCAGAAGGCTTGTTGACGCGGTGAGATCACGCCGGCGCAGCGCCACTGCGTACAGCACGCCCCCGATGGCGCCGAATCCCAGCATTACTGCGAAACCGTTTATCAGATCCGCCCGCGTCAGAAGAAGCCCCAAAACCGGCAGAAACCATGAGCCCCACAGGACAAAGGCAGCTGCCGCTCCACCGACGAGCCCGGCCAAAAGGCCCGAAAGAATGATGTTTGATTTTTTGATGGTTATCCCCCCTCAATGGTGTGATGCCCCACAATTGGGGGCACTTTCGGGATCAGCCGTCTTGCAGAACCCTGTGGGTTGAGTGTGCCCGGGCATAGGTGTGGTGATGTGCCGAGAAGGGGAGAGGTCTCATGGGGGGTTACTTCACTGACACGAGGTAGCTGTGAGGGTGGGCCGGAACAATGTCCCGGCCCTGTGACAGTCCCGTTTACCTGTCACACCTCTGACGCGTTCGACGCTTGCCTTCATGCTCGTGCATACGTTCTTTCTGGCCCATGAGCTCGAGCTGTTCATCCGTCAGTATATCCTTCCGTGCCTCGAAGAATTTTTCGCGGAACGACTGACGCAGGTCATTGAGCTGTTCTCTCTGGTCCTCAGTTAATCCAACGGGATCGCAGTCCGGGCAGTCCTCGCCTTCACAGTTTGAATTGGTCCGCATCATGGGTCCAGAAGCGTATGTGCCTCCGGCCACCAGCAGGATGATGACCACCGCGGCTGTGCTTACGGCCAGCAGTCTCGCCTTTCTCGTCTGCATAATAGCGTTTCACCTCCCACGATTTCGTCTGATAAGAGCGTAACCCATACCTGTGAAGGATCTGTGAACAATAATCGAAAAGATCACGAACCTGCGGCCCGCGGGAGTGTGAAACTGAAGGTTGAACCGCCCCCCAGTTTGCTGTCCACTGAGACTTCACCTCCGTGGGCATCAATCAATCGCTTCACTATGGCCAGTCCCAGTCCTGTTCCGCTGGAATCCCTGCGGCGGGACTCGTCTGCCTTGTAGAAGCGCTCCCACAGGTGTGGGATCTTCTCTTCCGGGATGCCTTCTCCCGTGTCTCGGACTGACACACGTATTTCGTGTTCTTGCTGGTCAGCCCGGAGAGTGATCGTCCCTCCCCTTGGTGTGTGTCGCAGGGCGTTGTCCAGTAGATTAAACAGCACCCGTTCCACTGCATCGGGATCGGCTTCGGGTCCTGGAAGGTCCGGTTGTACCTTGATGACCAGCTCCACCTGACGTTTCTCCGCTGCGG
>PWGR01000292.1 GCA_003554565.1 Clostridia bacterium | reverse complement strand
GGCGGGCACACCGCAGAGCACTGAGTGCGGTATCGGCCGTGTGCCCCTCACCGCGGAGAATAGCGGCCAGAGCCCGGTCAATGCGCTCCCAACGCCCGTCCCGGTCCATGGCCCAGTACCGCCCGGTGACGGTGGCAACCTGATAGCCTTCCGTGCTCGCCAGCTCGTCCTCCACCTCACGCAGGTACTGCTCTGCGCTGCGCGGCGGCACATCCCGGCCATCAAGAAATGCGTGAACATTGACCCGACTCACCCCGCACTCACGCGAAAGATCAACCAGCGCCATCAAGTGCTCAAGTGAGCTGTGCACCAGGCCGTCCGACACCAGCCCCATGAGGTGAACAGCGCCATCGCGGGCCGTCGCACGTTCCATTGAGCCGCGCAGAACCTCATTGCGAGAGAACCTGCTCTCGCGAATCGCCCGGTCGATCCTTACCGCCTCCTGGAAAACCACCCGCCCGGCTCCCAGGTGCAGATGACCGACATTGGAGTTGCCCATCTGGCCCGGTACCAGCCCGACCGCCCGGCCACTGGCCCGCAGTACCGAACGGGGATAGCTGGCCCACAGATCACAGAGCGTCGGTGTGGAGGCGGCCGCAACTGCATTACCCTCACAGGCATTGGACAGCCCCAGGCCGTCCAGAATGAGCAGCGTCACCGGCGGTCGCCGCGCACCATCCGGAAGCGAGTTCATCACTCCTCACCGCTGGAGAGAACGTGGTCACGGACACCGGCACATATGCCAACAAAGGACTTCGTGCGCAGGCTCGCACCGCCGACCAATACCCCGTCCACATCAGGCAGGTCCATGAATTCGCCCACATTCTCGGCGTTTACACTCCCCCCGTAAGCAATACGTACCCGTTCGGCCGCACCGGCACCGAGCAGCTGCTCCAGTTCCTCCCGGATGAGCGACGTCATTTCACGCACATCCTCCACCCCTGCGGGGCGACCTGTACCTATCGCCCAGACCGGCTCGTAAGCCACGACCAGCTTCCGGGCGGGATAGTCCCCGGGTTCACCGAGGGCAATCTGCAGCTGCTCCCGCACCCGCTGCCGATGCTGCCCCCGGTCCCTATCGCTGAGCTGCTCGCCCACACAGAGCACAGCCGACAGCCCGGCATCCACCGCGGCACTGAGCTTATCTCTGACTCTCTCGTCGTAATCCCCGAGATACTCGCGGCATTCGGAATGGCCTACCAGGGCATATCTCGCTCCTGCCGAGCGCAGCATTAAGGCAGACACCGAACCAGTATAGGCGCCGGAGTCTTCCCAGTGGCAGTCCTGCCCACCTATGGTCACCGCGGAACCGGAAGCCTCCTCTGTGGCCTGCTGCACAAAGGGATGCGGGGGAAACAGCACAACTTCCGGTTCCGCGTGGTCCCAGCGCGCCACGATCTCACACGCCAGTTTCCGTGCTTCTTTGAGCTTGGTGTTCATTTTCCAGTTCCCGCCAACCCAGGGAACCCGGACTCGTTCGGCACGCTGCAGCACATGGAGGGCAGGCAGGTCCTCGCCCGCAAGAAAAGCCAGTGCAGCACCGCCTGCCGTCGATATGTGATCTATCTGTCCGGATATGCCGAGATTCTTTACCGCCTCTACCGACTCTCCGCCACCGATGACGGTATTGGCCTCATCCTGCGCGGCCACGGAACGCGCAATCTCTTCCGTTCCTCGGGCGAAGTCGCGGATCTCGAATATACCCAGGGGGCCATTCCAGAAAACCGTATTCGCCTCCCGCAGCTTATCCCGGTAACGGGCAATGGTGCGCGGGCCTATGTCCACAATACTCCAGCCGGGCGATACATCATTTATGTCCACCACCCTGGTCTCAGCTGACGGGGCGATATTTTTGGCCACCACCACATCGAGGGGCATCAACAGGTCCACGTCTTTACGGTTGGCCTCGGCAATGATCGACCGGACCTCGGGAATCATTTCCGCCTCCACCAGGCTGTTGCCCACTGAATACCCGAGGCAGAGGGAGAAGGTGTTGGCCAGTCCACCGCCCAATATCAATGCATCCACCTTGTTTAATAATCTGCGGCACACCCCGAGCTTGTCCGATATCTTCGCCCCGCCCAGGATAGCTACATACGGCCTGCGCGGCCCATCGCGCAGGCCGGTCAGGACCCTGATCTCCTCCTCCATCAAGAGCCCCATCACTCCGGGCAGATACTCCGCCACCCCATACGTGGACGCGTGCGCCCGGTGGGCGGCACCGAAGGCATCGTTTACATATATGTCCGCCAGGCCCGCCAACTGCCGGGCAAGACGCGGGTCGTTTTCTGTCTCCCCGGGCTGGAAGCGGATATTCTCCAGAAACACCACATCTCCCGCCTGCATGTCATCGATCTTCGCCCGGACCTCCGCACCGGTGATCTCGCTAATGAGGCAGACATCATCATCCAGCAATTCGGACAGCCTCCCGACCACCGGTCGCAGCGTCAAGTCCGGCACTTTCCGGCCACCAGGCCGGCCCAGGTGCGAGACCAGGATAACCTTGGCCCCCTGATCCCGCAAAAATTCGATGGTAGGCAGAGCTGCCCGAATTCTCGAGTCATCAGCCACCTCATCATCGTCGGAAAGGGGAACATTGAAGTCCACCCGCACCAGAACGTGCCGCCCAGCAACCGATACGTCTTTCACCGTCAGAAAATCCACAGAGCTACCTCCTCCCGGTTCCCGCTGTCCTCAAAGACCTTCCTTCGCCAGAAAGCTGACCAGATCCGCGACCCTGGTGGCGTAACCCATCTCGTTGTCGTACCAGGCCAGCACCTTGGCCATATGCTCGCCCGAAGTGTTGGTGAACGGCAAATCCACCACCGCAGAGTGGACATCCCCCATAAAGTCCACAGAAACCAACGGCTCCTCAGAAACCTGCAGAATCCCGGTCAGTGGCCCCTCAGCCGCCGCCCGCAGCGAATCATTTATGCGATCGACGGTTACCGGGTCGCGCGACTGAAAGGTCAGATCAAGAAGGGATACCGTCGTGGTTGGCACCCGTACGGCAAAGCCATCCAGCTTCCCTTTCAGATGCGGGAGCACTTCTGCAACCGCCCTGGCGGCACCCGTAGTAGTGGGTATCATATTCACAGCCGCCGCCCTGGCGCGCCGGGGATCCTTGTGCGGTGCATCAAGCAGGCTCTGATCCAGGGTATATGCATGTATGGTGTTCATGAGCCCATTCTCGACGCCAAAATCCTCATCGAGTACTTTCACGATGGGAGCCAGACAATTTGTGGTACACGACGCGTTGGACATTACATCGTGCTGCTGCGGATCATAGCTGTCCTCGTTCACCCCGAGCACGACAGTGATATCGGGTCCATCCGCCGGTGCGGTGATGACTACCTTCTTTGCTCCCCCGCCGGAGATATGAGCTGCTGCCTTCTCGCGCTCCAGGAAAACGCCGGTGGCCTCAATTACCACATCAACGTCCATCTCTGCCCAGGGTATATCGGCCGGATCCTGTTCCTGCATAAAAGTGACCTCATCATCTCCGATCCGGAGGCCGCCTTCGCTGGAGTGAATCTCGAGGGGAAAATCTCCATAGTTGGTATCCCGCCGAAGAAGGTGTATGAAGGTCTCAGAATCCCACAGATCATTGACTGCCCTGACCACGACATCGTCTCGCCCGACCATCTGCCGCACAACCTGTCGACCAATCCTGCCAAAACCATTGATCCCGACTCCAATTGCCACTATCATCGCCTCCCTTTTGCTACCTCGTCACCCTCCGGTTGTCTCGTCTCAATCTCGGTCACACATACGTTGACCGCCGACACCTCTATAGATGTCATCTCCACCACGTCATTCGCAATGATTTTCTGCACCTGGTTGAGAAAACAGCTGGACAGTACCTCGTTGTGCACCCGACATGTCACAGATATGCTTACCTGGCCATCGTGCATAACGATCACCGGGGGACTGAGCGCTACGATCCCGGGCAACTCCGCAACCGAGTGTTCGGCGATCTGCATCATCACCCGGTCAGAGATAAAAAACCTACCCATGGAGGTAAAGGGCGGGCGGACCAACGATTTTTCAATCATCAATGAACGACGCAGCCTGCCCCCTCCGTACAGCAGACGCAGCGGGTTTATCACCAGACCGACAAAGGTTTTTTTGATCTCCAGGGTGGGGACCGGCACCACGTGGCGACCGTACCGTCTCCGGGCATCGAGGGCTGCACGTATTTCACCCTCCGGCACCACATCCTCTATGGGCAGGTACACACCAGGGGATGGCAGCTGCAGCTGCTGGCATATTCGCTCGACCATGCGCTCTGAGGTGGCAAGAATCAGAATTCTGTCCGGTTCTTCATTTTCTATGGCCCGCCGCACCCCGGATGCGTGATCTTCCTCAATAAACAGCGCTGTACGAACCGCAGCCACCTTGGTATCCTCCGCCTTTGCCGATTGCCCGGCCACTATCCGATCATCCCGGATGAACAGGCCGTCGTCAATGATGTACGAGGTGTCCATCTCATTGGCGATGATGACCGCCCTCTGGCTCTTACCCGTGCCGCTGGCACCAATCAAAGCGACCGTCTCCACCGGTCTCTACCGTCCTTCCTGCCCGTCGGTCAGGGCCTCGCAGAACGCGAGAACTGCATCTGACTCGGCCGTGTGATTATCTTCCTGCAGTCGTTCCGCAAACTCCTGCAGCTGCTCCGCCTGAAATACGGCGCGCAGCTGCGTCCTCACGACAGCGGGCGCGTCCGATTCCTCTTCCAACACCTGTCTCCAGAGCCGGGCACCCGCACGCAGCTGTCCCTGCGCGAGGCGCAGGCAACCGCTGATGAAGGACGTTCCGAGATGGTCATCACCTGCCGCTTCTTCCGCCCGCGCGACGTATTTCTCGGCGTCTTTCAGGCGACCCAACCGCATGCAGACGAGCGCAGCGCGGTTCCAGTTCATCGGTTCCTGCGGATGGTTCTCTGCCGCGGTCAGGCATTCCTCCAGCGCCTCATCGTATCTTCCCTCACCCAGGAGAACCAGCGTCCGGTTAGCTCTGAGCTGGTCTGTGTATGCAGTCTGCACCTCATCCGGAAGATCGGATGCGGCATCCATGGCACGATCCCACAGTTTGAGTGCTTCTTCCTGGTCGCCGCGTACCCGGGCCGCCTGACCGAGGTTGAACAGGGCATCGGGATTGTCTCCATCACGGTCGAGAACTTCCTCCCAGGTCCTGCAGGCCTCGTCCAGCTTCCCCTGCCGGGCCAGAATCTCGCCCATGTTCACCCGCGCATCCAGATCATCTGGCGCCAGACGAAGTGCCTCCCGCATGGGAGCCTCCGCCTTCTCCGGCCGGTTTTTCGCCAGCTGGGCGAGGGCAAGATTGACGCGGGGAATCGGGCTATCCGAGCCCATCTTGATCGTCTCCTCGCAGACCTTGATTGCCTCATCATAGTGCCCCTGATCGCAAAGGGCCGCCCCTATGTTGTGCCTGGCTCGCAGATCATCCGGTTTCTGCTCCAGCACTTTCCTCCAGGCCCCCACTGCATCCATTGGACGTCCGGCGCCAATGTAGGCTTCTGCCAGTGCGTGGTGTACCTGCACCTGCTTCGGGTCCAGATCCGAGGCCCGCTCCAGGTACTCGATCGCCTCGTCCCAGCTGCCGCGCGCGGTATATATCCATCCGAGGAAGTAATGGGCCGGACCGTGATCCGGTTCGTCGTCAATGACCTCTTCCCACTCGCTCTTCGCCCGCTCAATATCCCCCTTCTCTGCGTAGGCAACAGCCAGAAAATGGCGGGCCTGCGTCATGTCGGGCTGCATCTGGAGGGCTTTCTGAAACGCCGGTATTGCCTTCTGTGGTTCACCCTTCTGCATGTAGACCAGCCCCAAGTCATGCTGCAGTCCCCCGTCATCGGGCCGGTTTTTGATTGCCTTTTTATACTGCTGGACCAGCTTGTCCAGATCTATCTCCGGCTGTTCGCCCGGTGCGCCGGGTTGATGCACAGAACTCACCTTCCTTCGGACTGATTTGTCCCCCGTCCCGCATTGCCATCCAGCAGCGCCTCCGGGGTCAGGATCACCTGCACCACATCACTCAGGGCCCGCGCCGCCACGCCGCAGCCCGGAACGGTCCGGCCCGTAAAACTTCCGTCGTAAAGACGGGCGGGAGAGCAGGCGGGGCTCTTTGGCTTCAGCACCGCAGCGGTGCAGTCAAGGCGCTCGGCCAACCCGGTCACCTCGCGCGCACCGCGCAGGAAGGCCTCTGTCACATCATTTCCCACACCCGTACGCACCGCACTCTCTCCCTGCAGAACATCGCGCCCTTCTCCCCCGACAATCTCAGCCGGGTCACGCGGGGTGGGAAGACCTCCCAGCTGCTCCGGGCATGCCGGAATAACACAGCGTCCATCCAGTGCCCGCAGCACCTCCGGCAGGAACCGATCACCACCATCATAGGCGCAGGCAGCGCCAACGAGGCACGCGCTGACCATCACCGGTCCACCCGGTAGGCCTCCGGACGCCGGTCTCGAAAGACCGGGAGAAACTGCCGGATCTCCCGCAGGCGGTCCATTTCGAGATTCGCGCTGAGGACGCAGGGCTCTTCACCTCCCCTGGCCAGGATCTTCCCCGTGGGTCCCACGATCATTGATGCCCCGGGGAACTTACTGCCGCCTCCCGCACCCACCCGGTTTGCTCCCACAACAAAACACTGATTCTCAATCGCACGGGCGCGAAGGAGGGTAACCCAGTGATCAATGCGGGGCTCAGGCCACTGAGCTGGAACAATGATCATCTCGGCACCCCGCAGGGCAAGCTGGCGCATGAGCTCCGGGAAGCGCAGATCATAACAGATTACAATGCCCGCGGTGATCTCATCGATGGCAAGTGTATCGCATGCCTGCCCGGGAGCCAGGTGGTCCGGTTCCTTCATCAGGTGTATGAGGTGAATTTTGCGGTACCGGTGAACTATGCTGCCCGCCGGGTCGATCACCACGGAGGTGTTGTACACCCGGTCTGCATGCAGCTCGGGAAGCGAGCCGGCCACCAGCCACATCTCGTACTGGCGCGCAGCCTCCCGCATGGCAAAAAGGGCACTACTGTCAGCGAAGCTTTCGGCCACCTCGAGTGCCTCCCGGGGGCCCGTGTAGTCGGCACCTGCAAGCCACACATACCCTGCAGTCCACAGTTCCGGAAGCACAGCAACCCGGGCACCGTCTGAGGCGGCCCCCTCGATACCCTCGAGCGCCGCCTCGATGTTCTCCTGCACGTCGCCGGTGCGCACATTCATCTGAATCGCGGAAATTCGCAAGACCGGCACCGTCCTTTCAGCAGATTCTCGGCAGCGGGTCGCCGGCGAACAGTCCGAGATCCCGGGTTCCCCCCAGAGACGTCACCGCGCGCACCGCCCCGGAACCTTCAACCACCTCACCAATGACGCGGGGAGCCGTCACCCCCCGCCGGGAGCGCAGCGACGATACCACCCGCTCCCCAGCATCCTCATGCACTACTATGAGCAAATTGCCCTCATTGGCCAGATACAGCGGGTCGAGGCCGAGCATGTCTGCAGCCGACCGTACTGGATCCCGCACCGGTATATCCTCCTCTTTCAGTATTACATCAACAGGTACCTGCTCCGCTATCTCCTTCAGCGCCGTGGCAATGCCACCCCGCGTCGGGTCGCGCATGAACTTCACCGCATCACCCGCATCAGAAAGCATCGTTTCGACCGCCGGCCACAGCGAAGCACAGTCGCTGGTAACCGGCACTGAAAAGGGAAATCCCTCCCGGTGGGTCAGCACCGCCATACCATGATCACCGACGTAACCTGTGGCTATGATCCGGTCTCCCGGGACGATCCGGGCCGCATCTAGTTCGACTCCCGGCATGGTCTGACCCAGGCCGGTAGTATTGATGTACACTCCATCCCCGCTCCCGCGTCCCACCACCTTGGTGTCTGCGGCCACCAGCCGCACCCCATCGGCGGAGGCAGTGCTGGCCATAGAACGCACCACGCGGCGGAGAAGCTGCAGGGAGAGCCCCTCCTCCAGCACGAAACCCGCCGTCAGAAATACCGGCCGGGCACCGCAGGCAGCCAGATCATTAACTGTCCCGCACACCGCCAGCTTGCCAACATCTCCCCCGGGGAACTCGGAAGGAGAGACGACGAAAGTGTCAGTGCTGACCATCCACTCTCCGGAAAGTTCTGCAATTGGGGCCGCATCGTCAGATGCTGACAGATGCTCTTCCCCGAAGGCAGGTCTAAACAATCTATCGATCAGCTCGCGGGTAGCCCGCCCCCCGTCTCCGTGCGCCATCTCTACCAGCTCTGGTTCCTCAACCATGCAGGGATTCCTCCCGGTGATGCCGGTAGTATGTTGAACAGGCACCCTCACGCGACACCATGCAGGGACCACTGGGGCGGAGCGGGTTGCAGATACGGGCAAAAAGGCGGCAGTCGCCGGGCTCCGCCTGGCCCCGCAGGATGTCTCCGCACCTGCACTGCTCCGGAGGGTCTGCATCGCCCACCTCGTCATCCGGAACCAGGGGAGCAGCATCAAAAGCGGCGAATTCCTCTCGCAGGCGAAGCCCGCCGCCCCTCACAGTACCCAGTCCCCGCCACTGAACATCGCACTGTTCAAAAACACGGCTGGTCACACCGCGTGCAGCCGGATTGCCCATCTCGCGCACCGCGCGACCGTACCGGTTTTTCACCGCCACTTCGCCGCGCCCCACCATGTCCAAAAGACAATCCAGAGCGCACAAAAGATCAATCACCTCAAAACCCGTTACAACCGCGGGAATACCCGCCTCCGCGCCCACAAACTCAAAAGCTGCCCGGCCGAGAACTGCCGCCACATGCCCGGGAAGGATCAGCCCATCCAGATTCACCTCAGGATCGCACAGCAGGACGCGCAGCGCCGGCAGCAGAAGCCTCTGCGCGGAAAACACCCGCAGGTTGGTTCGGTCCTCTGCTGCCGCCCTCCGCAAGACACTGGAGACGGCAGGGGCCGTCGTCTCAAAACCGACAGACAACAGCACCACTGTCTCCCCATCATGATGCCCCCTGGCGAGCTGCAGCGCCTCATCCGGGGAATAGATGATCCTGACTCGTCCGCTGCGGGCCCTCTCCTTCCGCAACGAAGATCCCGAACCCGGCACGTCCATCATGTCCCCGAAGGTGCAGGTGATGTGATCTCCGCCCGCAAGGGCAATCATACGGTCTATGTCACCGGGTGGGGTAACGCATACGGGACAGCCGGGACCGCTGCGCAGACGGACTGCATCGTCGAGGACATCGCGGAGGCCTGTGAAGCTGTAGGCGGCCGTGTGAGTGCCGCAGACCTCCATGAAAGTCAGGGGACGACCAATCGCCTCGGCCTTCCCCTGTATCTCAGCCAGGACCGATCGGCCCAGGTCCGGATCCGAGAACCGCGTCAGAACTCCCTTCACCGTAGGCCTCCTTCAGTAGCCGCAGCGTCTCCTCCGCCTCGCTGATGCTGAGGATGGCAATGGCGTATCCCGCGTGCATCAACACATAATCACCGACCTCGACTTCCGGGACCGCGTCGACGAAACACGTACCCACACTTCCTCCCACGTTCACCCTGGCCACACCCTGGTCGAGCGAAATCACCTCAGCCGGCACAGCCAGACACATCGGCCTCACCCTCGCACCCGATCCTGTGTCGCCCCACAACGGCCTGCCCCAGGCTGATTCCCCCGTCATTGGGCGGCACCTCATCGTGCACCAAAACGGAAAAACCCTCCTCCGACAGGGCCGCCCTCACATGGGAGAGCAGGCTGCAATTCTGAAAGACTCCTCCACTCAATGCTACCACATCGCACCCGGAGATTTCACGACTCAGGCGCACACCCTGAACCATCATTTCTGCCACCGTGCTCTGAAAGATGGAGGCCAGATCCGTGGGGTCATCTCCGCTCCGTAGGCGGTTCAGGAACTCCTCCCAGGTTTCCGTCAGATCCCACCGGTGCAGGTGGTTTCCTCCCCGCAGGGCGAACGGGAGAGTCTCGTTGGTTCTGCGGGCTCTCTCGCTCAGCTGCACTGCTGGCTGTCCCGAATAATCGGCCCTCAGACAGATATCCAGAACCGCAGCGGCAGCATCAAACAGCCGCCCACAGCTGGACGTCATCGGGGCGTTGAGATCCCGCTCCATCTGTATCAGGGCCGCGCACAGGTCCTCCTCCTCGGCAGGAAACCTTTCCACCAGTTCTTCGATGGCCTCTGACCCCAGGGCAGCCCGCAGATGGGCCAGTGTCATCCGGAGTGGCCGTCTCACCGCGCGCTCGCCTCCCGGCATCTGCACGGGCTCAAGCGAAACCAACCGGCGATAGCCGCACAGATCTGCAAGCAGGATCTCCATACCCCACAATGTGCCATCGTCACCATAACCGGTCCCATCCGCGATCACCCCGAGGGCCGGACCGGGACGTCCGTTCTCCGCCAGGCAGGCAGCACAGTGGGCGTGATGATGCTGAACTGAAATGCGAGTAAGCTCCCGCTGCTTTGCGTACTCGGCTGCCAGGTGGCTGCTGCGGTAGTCTGGATGTAGATCGTGGGCAACCGCACCTGGTGTGATTTCCAGGATATCGATCAAATCGTCTACCGAATCACGCCAGGCCTCGACCACTTCCTCTCGCCGCAGTGAGCCGATGTGTTGGCTAAAAAACCCCTCATCGCCGTCGAGGAGGCAGAAGGTGTTCTTCTCATCACCGCCGCAGCCCAGTACCGCTTCCGTGTCCCTCCCGGCTGTCTCCCGGTTCAACAACACAGGCCTCGGCGCATACCCGCGCGAACGCCGGTAGACTATGAAATCGTCATCGCCGGCGACGCATATGGAGCGGACAACCGAATCGTCGCAGCGCCGCACTATCGGTCGATCATGGATGAGAAATGCCCCAATGGAATCACCCAGCTGGGTCAATGCAGACTCTGCATCCTTCGCAAGCGGCAGTCCCCGGCGGTTACCGCTGGTCATGACCAGGGCGGAAGCATCCCCGGAGAAAAGGAGCATATGCAGTGGGGTGTAGGGCAGCATCACCCCAACCGAAGCGCATTCCGGGGCCACATTCCCGGCAATAGGGGCGCCCTCCCGCCGCGGCAAGATCACAATGGGAGCGGCGGGCGACTGCAGCATCCTCACGTCCGCCCCTTTCAACCGACAGATCTCGCCGACGGCAGCCAGATCCCGAACCATCACAGCGAGGGGCTTGCTGGGCCGGTTCTTTACCCCGCGCAGCCTCAGAACCGCCCCGGGGTCGTCTGCCCGGCAGGCCAGGTGAAACCCACCTATTCCCTGCACGGCAACTGTGTCACCGTCGCAGAGCAGCTGGCGGGCGGTCCGGATCGCCCCTTCTTCAGCCAGAACTCGGGCCGAGCCGTCCAGCAGCCGCACATGCGGCCCGCAGCTGGGACAGGCGGTGGGCTGAGCGTGAAAGCGCCGGTCCTCCGGGTCACAGTATTCGCGCTCGCACTCTGCGCACAATGGGAAGCCGGACATAGATGTGCGGGACCTATCGTAGGGGAGGTGCCGGATTATCGTGAAACGGGGGCCACAGTTGGTGCAGTTGGTGAAGGGATAGCCGAAACGGCGATCGGAGGAATCACGTATCTCCCTTTCACAGTCGTGGCACGTAGAGACATCCGGAGAAATCAACATCTTTCGCTTACCGTCACCGTCGCTGGCACAAATAGAAAAATCATCGTAGCCGGCGGGAACTTCCTCTGTCACATCGATATCGGTTATGAAGGCCATGCGCGGGGCAGCCTCCCGCACGTCGCCGAGGAACTTATGCAGTTGATCCGCCGACCCCTCAGCGCGGATCATCACCCCCCCTTTGCCGTTGCGCACCCATCCAGATATCCCGCAGCGATCTGCGGTGGAGCGGGCGTGCGGGCGAAAGCCAACACCCTGCACGATTCCCCGGATGGAAATATGTGCGGCCGTCACTGTATCCGGACTCATCGTCCGGCCGCCGAGCGTCGTACTCCCTCGCGCAGCCACTCGTACCAGCCCTCCATTCCCTGAGCGGTGCGGGCGCAGACCGGCCAAATTCTCATGTGCGGGTTGACCCGCCTTATCTCAAGCGTGAGCTCGGCCAGATCTACGGGAAGGACATCTATGAGGTCAATCTTGTTCACCAGGGCTACCGCACAGCTCCGAAACATCGAGGGGTACTTCTCTGGCTTGTCGGTTCCCTCGGGCAGACTGAGGACTATCGCACGCTCCGCAGCTCCCGAACGGAAACGGGTGGGACAGATCAGGTTCCCCACGTTTTCGATGAACAACAGATCCAGCTCCCCGAGCGTCATGTTCTCCAGCACTTCGCCCACCATGTGCGCATCGAGATGACATGCCCCTTCCGTGTTAATCTGGACCGCCTGCGCCCCGCTCGCCCGCACACGGTCTGCGTCCCGCTCCGTACAGATATCACCTTCAATTACTCCTACAGTCATGTCCTGGACCATTGCCTCAACAGTCCGCTCCAGAATCTCGGTCTTGCCTGCACCCGGTGAGCCCATGACGTCAACAGCAAAGACGCCGGATTTGGCGAGCAACCGGGCATTTTGCTCCGCCTTAATGTCGTACTTCTGCATTGCACTCTGTGCCAACCGAATCTTCATCGAGCATCCCCTCCTCCTCGCCGGTCCGCGTACCACGGTAAGAATGGATGATGACTTCCTCGCCTTTTAACACCCGGACCCGTCTGCTCCCACAGCCGGGGCACAAAAACTCGGGAGGGTCAACTTCCCACCGTCCGCCGCAGCGGGAGCACCGGATGACAACCGGCACGCACTGTACCTGCAGGCGCGCACCACACAGCAGCTCGTCATCTGTCTTCAGGACAGAAAACGCGGTGCGCAGGGCGGCCGGGTGAAGACAGCTTATGACCCCGACCTTCAGGGACACTGACTCGATCCGGTCCAAGCTCTCCTCTGCCGCGCTGGCCCGAAGGACCCGCATCACCTCACGCGCAATGGTCAGCTCATGCATTCCGCTCCCGTCCCTCCTCATTCGATTGCAGCAGGCAGAAAACACAGCTGCAAGCACGTGCCACCGCACCGGCCACCCCAGGTGTCATGCCGGGCAAGGTCCGAGAGGAAAGGCTGGCGACCTGCACCCCAATGACTGATACTGGGGGGACGCGCCCAGGATAGAGTCTCTCCGCCAGGGAGACAGCATCGCGCGGACCGATGTCATGCAGTGTCACGGGGGAGCCCGTGCGGACCGGCAGGTCGTCCATAGAAAACACCCGCACGGTTCCCGGGGGCTCCCCCATTCTCACTGCATCCACCATGATTGCCCTGTCACAGTCGAGCAGGTAGTTTATGATGCCGGGGCCATCCGTTCCAGCCTCCACGAACCGCACCCTGTAAGTCGAAAGAACTGACGGGTCGAACTCTTCCCTCGCTCGACGGACAACATACAAGCCGACACCATCATCTCCGGCCAGGAGATTTCCACACCCGAGAACCACCGCATCACTCAGAGATCATCATTCCTCCCTTTGGGTGCCAGCACCAGCAAAGAGGCGTCCCGGAACACGTAGCCGGCCGGTCGCGCTATGACGGCCCAGCCCGAAAAGTCCACGGTCAGCTCCTCGCCCTGCACCGTACCGAGGACCTGACCGGCCTCAAATGCCCCGCCCGGTGCGATCTGCGGCAGATACAGGCCATCCCGGGGGGCTGCGATTCTCCTCAGCGGGTCACAGAACGACGGGGCAGGCTCGGGGGCATCGCCCGGCAGTACCTCCAACACGCGCAGCAACCCAAGCAGAGCCCGCCGCGTCTGTTCTGCCGCGGCAAGATCAATGACCCCGGACCGCCCCCCGCCCGGCAGTTCAATGATAACCGCCGGGATGTCTTCTGCACATGCCTCGACGAACAGCTGTCCTTCCGCCCCGGCTGACTGAACCACCAGCGGTATGTCGATCTTCCCCGCCAGATCCCGAGCGAACTCGTACTCGCGGTACTGCGCCAGGGTGTAGGAGCTCCCGTATATGCCGCAGCAGTGCAGATCTACTATGTAGTCGCACTCGAGAGCAATCTCCCAGATCTGGTGTGCCAAAACCTCCGTGGCACTACCGTCCTGATCACCGGGGAAGATGCGGTTCATGTCCCTTTCGTCGTACGGCGACG
>PWGR01000019.1 GCA_003554565.1 Clostridia bacterium | reverse complement strand
TTTGGGCAGTTGAACACAAGGCTTTCCTTCCGCATCTCTCACTGTCTGCTGACGAATTGCCGCCGTGGATCAACCCAAGTCTACGTCCTGCCAGCGGAGACCAAGCAACTCTCCACGTCGCGGTCATAACTGACGGCGGCGCGCTTCGTCGATATCCGCCCGTCCCGGCCACACCTCCAGCCCATCCAGCGCAGCGCACCGTCCGGTATCCGCGTGATACAGGATTATCGGCGCCACGCCGCCGAACCCGGTTCGGTCGAAGAGCAGGACATTCAGGGTAGTTCGGCCGTCACCGTCGCCAGGTAGTGTCCGGCGGCCAGAAGGCTCTTACGCCCGGTGATCAGTGGGCGCGGTCAGGCGGTTATGGCGCACAAAATCCTCCCTGGTCCCCGTTACGGTCATTCTTCCATCCATCTCCCCCGCCCGTCAGGGTCCCACCCGGGTCTGCTCTTCCTGCAGCGTGCGCAGCCGGTAGGCCTTCATGATGTCGGATCGGGTGATAATTCCCTTCAGATCTCCGTCCTGCACCACCATCAGCCGACCGATGTCCGCCTCCGAAATCCTCTTGAAGGCCGAGAACAGGTCGTCGCCCGGCGCGACGTGGATCACCTCGCAGGTCATGATCTCGTTTATCCGGCTGCTCTCCCAGGCGTCCTTCGGCACCGACTGAATATCGTACATGGTGACGCAGCCGACAAGACGCTCCTCGTCATCCACCACCGGGTAACCGGAGTGCCGCTCCTGCAGCATCAGCTCCAGCAGCTCCGCCACCGGCAGGTCCGGGTGCACGGTGGAAACCTCGTGCGTCATGAGATCTGAGACCTTGAACTCGGAGAAGGCGTCCCGGACCACATTGAACTGATATTCCTGTGACGCGCCGATGTAGATGAAAAATGCGATGAGGATGAGAATCAGATGCCCGCTCAAGAGTCCGATAATTGCGAAGGCAAAGGCGAAGATCTTGCCCACACTCGTGGCGATTCTCGTCGCCTGCAGGAAGGTGGTGTGCCGGGCGAGCAGCGAGCGCAGGACGCGCCCCCCGTCCGACGGGAAGGCGGGCAGCATGTTGAAGAAAGCGAGAAAGACATTCATGAAGCCGAGGTAGTAGATCACCAGTCGTACGTCCGCGGCCAGGGAGGCGGCGAGTGGCCGCAGGAGAAACAAGAGCACCCCGCCGAAAACCAGGCTGAAGAGCGGACCGGCCAGCGCCACCCACAGCTCGCCGCGCTCCTCGATCTCGTCTTCCATCTGTGCCACTCCCCCGAGCAGCATCAGGGTGATGTCGCGGATGCCTATGCCCTGGCTCCTGGCCACGAAGGCATGGGCCAGCTCGTGCAGGGCGACGCTGACAAAAAGCAGCAGGGCCAGAATCAGGCCGAGTACGTAGGGACTGACGGACAGTTCCCCAGTCGTGACACCCGCCATCCCGGCAATGGTCTCGATATTGTTTCCGATGACGAGCGCGAAAAACGGCAGTATCAGCAAAAAGCTCACGTGTAGACGGATGGGAATTCCGGACACGGTCGCAATGGTAACCGAGCTTTTGAACAACACTATCACCTTGCCTTTCCTCTGCCCCGTCCCCCGTCCGCCCATCGACCGCGGCGCGCCGCACCGCGCGGGACCGCAGACCGAGCGATTCGACGGTGGGACGGATGATGTCCCATAGATGGGAAAATCCTACGTTTTCATCGTACCACGGGGGAGGAAACAGAAACCAGCGATGCGTCATCCGCCTGCATCAACCTACGATCCAACCGCTCCAAGGACCATGCGCAATGCTGGGCTCCCACCCGCTGCCACAACCGATGTAGGCGCTCCTCAAACTCTAAACCACCCGAACAACTACGAAACAGCTCCCATAACCCGTTGACGAAAAGAAGGACCGAACCTATCACATCACGAATATCCCACATGAAGATCTCATCCTTTCTTTTGCGGGATTAAGGTCGTCAAACAACAACCAGGATGGGGGCTTCTTCATTACTCCCCTCCTCACCTACCTAAACTTTACGAGAACGTCATCCGCCACCGGACGCGTCATACAGAACACGGGGACTGCGGGCAAGTGGGCCAAAATCGTGCAGACGATCTCCTCGATGCCGGGTGTGCAGCACAGAGCCCCAGCAGGCATCTCATGCAGACCACTACAGCCTTGATGTGGGCCTGCCCTGATCCACCGTCTCTTCAGCGCTAGCCAGGGTTATGTTCCCTGTACGCCCGGTAAGCTGGGCGAAGGCCGGACCGGCAGGGCGCAGGAGGCATCGTTTGGGCACCTGCATGGAGGCAGGAGCGCTTGCGTGGACATGGTATAATTACTATGTAGGATTAAATGTCGAAAGAGGCGGATCCGGAGCGGTGCACCAGGTGAAGTGGTGCCCGTGCGCCGATCTTGCTGGAGTATGGCGATTTTCTCGGCCGGGGTTTTCAGGCGTTCGGCATCGGGCTGTCGGAGAGGTGTGGCAGTGGTGGGCCAGCACGAGTCGCGGCCAGCTTCTGTGTCTCTTCACCTCACCGGACCTGTCCGTAGACCCCTGAGTCTGCGCGATGGATAAAGAGCCCCCCCCACAGAGCGAGGAGGGATTCGCCCGTGGCGGCACGGTGGATTGCGGCGGACGTGAGAAATATCAGAAAGCGAGGAATATCATGAATCGTTTATGGCTTCTCCCCTTCGGACTGCTTATGCTCGGCCTTTTCGGGTTGGCATTGCGACTGATTGATTCGGGAGTCACCGCATCGACCGATCAGGATGCGGGGACCCCCGGTGGTGGCGCAGATGCCCCTCACCTTCCCCCCAACCCAAATCTGGATATTGACTACGAAAACAGCGCACTGCGGGAGATATATCTGGCCGGAGGATGCTTCTGGGGTGTGGATGCTTATATGTCCAGGGTTTACGGGGTGGCGGACGTGGTGGTGGGGTACGCCAACGGACGCACCGAAAATCCCAGTTATGAGGACGTACTGTATCACAATACCGGACATGCCGAGACTGCCCGCGTGCGGTACGACCCGGAGCGTATCGGTCTGCACGACGTGCTGGATCACTTCTTGCGTATAATCGATCCCACCACTTTCAACCGGCAGGGAAATGACGTGGGGGCCCAGTACAGAACCGGCGTCTACTACACGGATGGGCGCGATCTGCGGATCATTCGCGAGGTGTTGGAGCAGGTGCAGCGGGAATACGATGAGGCG
>PWGR01000166.1 GCA_003554565.1 Clostridia bacterium | reverse complement strand
GCGGCGAGGATGTCTGGGACGACGTGAAGGTGAGTGTGCTGGCAGGGTGACAGATGCGTAATACTACGAGTACAGACTGCAATCATGGAGGTGGAAGCGGGTGGGTGAAGACAGTCTGGCTATAGGACTTTTATTCGGGGGTCCATCAGAAGAGCACGATGTCTCGCTGATGTCCGTGCGCTCAATCTGGGACGCGCTGAACCGGGACCGCCACCGTGTGCATGCCATCGGGGTAGCCCGCGACGGGGCATGGTTTCTGGCTGAAGATGCGGAGAAGTGGATGGAAGAAGGAATTCCGCCCGTGGAGCGGGCCGATGAGGATCTCAGGGTACGTTTCAACCCCGGCCCAGGGGGTGGAATGACCGTAGGTCCTGATCTGCGGCCCCTCACGCTGGATGTAGTGTTCCCTGTTCTGCACGGTCCGTTTGGAGAGGACGGCCGGGTGCAGGGCCTGCTGGATCTTTTAGACATTCCCTACGTGGGAAGCGGGGTGGCCGCTTCGGGGGTGTCGATGGACAAGGAGATCATGAAGGCCCTGTTCGCGGCGGAGGATCTACCTGTTGAGGATTTTTACGTGTGCACCGCGGCGGAAATTACCCGGTCCCCGGGTGAAGTGGCAGAGGAAGTTGAAGATGAGATCGGATTCCCCTGCTTTGTCAAGCCGGCCAGCCTGGGATCCAGCGTGGGCGTCTCCCGGGTAGACGGGGCTGATAAGCTGCAGGATGGTTTGCAAGCTGCCGCCAGATATGATTCCAAGATCATAGTTGAGCGCGCCGTCGATTGTGTGCGCGAACTGGAGTGCAGCGTCCTGGGCAACCGGTCAGTGCGCGTGGCGGGGCCGGGTGAGATCATCCCTGCGGGTTCGTTTTATGACTATCACTCGAAATACTGCGACGATGATACAAGGCTGCTGGTGCCGGCCCCGGTGCCTGCAGATGTGGCGCTGCGGATGCGGGAAATGGCGGAGCAGGCCTTCCGGTCAGTGTTCGCCCGGGGTATGGCAAGGGTAGACTTCTTTTACCGCGAATCCGAGGATGAGATTATCCTCAATGAGATCAACACCATCCCCGGCTTCACCTCCAGAAGCATGTATCCCGTGCTCCTGCTTGAGGAGGGAGCGACGTTCGGAGACCTTGTTCGCGAGCTGATTGAGCTTGCCCTGGAGCATCATGCCGAGCAGAAACTCGAAAAGGGAAATTCAACCCGCACAGCGCGTTGATACGAAGCAGGGAAGGAGGGGTTCCATAGAGAATCCTTCCAGAGATGGTTCAATGATTGAAAGACCTGGCGGAGGGCGGACGCATGGCACAGCTGACTGCAGTGAGACGAATTATTTTGCTTATGGTGGGCCTGGCGGCAGTTTTCAGTATGCTGCCGGTTGGACCGGCGGTGGCCGCGGACGAGACAGAGCCGGCGACGGTATATGTGCTGCCGGTGGAAGGCACAATGGAGACAGGGTTGACCGCCCTTGTGCGCCGCGGAATCGAGGAGGCGGAGCGCGACGGTGTTGACGTGCTGGTGCTGCGCATACGCACCCTGGGTGGTCTGGTCGGACCGACTCTGGAAATCCGGGATATGCTGTTGGAGACCAGCGTTGAGACGGTCGCATTTGTGCAGGGGCGGGCGTGGTCTGCCGGTGTTCTCGTCACCATGGCGTGCGAACATGTGGTGATGGCGCCTGGTTCGTCCATCGGCGCGGCGGAGCCGCGGCCGGCGGACGAAAAAACCGTCTCCGCGGTGCGGGCCGAGGTGGAGGAGACGGGCCAGTATCGGGGGAGAGACCCGGAGATCCTGGCTGCCATGGTTGACGCTGACCTGGCCGTGGAGGGAGTGGTGGAGGCGGGTAAGATTCTCACGCTTACTGCCTCCCGGGCCGAGGAACTGGGAATAGCCGATGCCATGGCGGGAAGTGAAGGAGAGGCTCTCAGTAAGCTGGGGATTGATCCCATTGATATCCGGGTTATTGATCCCACAACCCTGGAGCAGTTTGCACGCTTCGCCACGAATCCCTATGTCTCGCCGGTTCTTCTGTCGATGGGATTCATCGGGTTGATAGTCGAGTTTGTCATTCCCGGCTTCGGGGTTCCGGGGATGCTGGGTGTACTTTCCTTCGCCGCATATTTTGTGGGGCACATGGCAGCGGGGCACGCCGGGCTTGCCATCCTGCTGCTTTTTATGGTTGGCGTGGTGCTTCTGGCGGTGGAGATATTCATACCCGAATTCGGACTTTTGGGCCTGACGGGGATTGCCGCCATGTTTGCAAGCATTTACCTGACAGCGCCGAGTCCCCTGGTGGCCGTTCGCTCAATGGTAATTACGGCCGTGGCGATTGCAGCAACCATAATTCTGCTTATTCGCCTCGGTCACCGTTTTACTCTTTGGCGGCACCTTCTTCTGGGAGATGAAATAACCTCCGATCGGGGATATGTCTCCCAGGATGATTCCCGGGATCTCGTCGGCAAACGGGGAGTTACCAGAAACACCCTTCGCCCGTCGGGGGCAGCCGAGATTGAAGGGGAAAGATTGGACGTGGTCAGTGAAGGACAATTCATACCGCCGGAGACTGAGGTGGTTGTTACCGAGGTGCAGGGAGGACGAATCGTGGTCCGACAGGTAAGAGACGATGACTGATTATTGAGAGGATGAACTGCAGTGGAAGGTTTGATTACTCTGGGTGTATTTGTGGCGCTGGGTTTTGTTTTGCTGGTGGTGGTGTTGAGCTTCATTCCGTTGGGTCTCTGGATTTCGGCCCTCGCAGCGGGAGTGCGTGTTCCCATTTTCAACCTCATAGGGATGCGCCTGCGCCGCGTGCCGCCGGCGCGTATCTTGAGCCCACTGATTAAGGCCAACAAGGCCGGGCTCAATCTGGTTTCCGACCAGCTTGAGGCCCACTTTCTCGCCGGTGGCAATGTGGATCGGGCGGTGGATGCCCTCATTGCAGCACACAGGGCAGATATAGAACTGAGTTTCGAGCGAACCGCAGCGATTGACTTGGCCGGGCGGGATGTCCTGCAGGCGGTGCAGATGTCCGTCAATCCTCGTGTTATCGAGACACCCATCATTGCGGCCGTGGCCAAGGACGGGATCGAGGTCAAGGCCAAGGCCCGGGTGACTGTCCGTGCCAATATCGATCGTCTGGTCGGAGGAGCAGGAGAGGACACCATCATTGCCCGTGTGGGCGAGGGCATTGTCACCACTGT
>PWGR01000268.1 GCA_003554565.1 Clostridia bacterium | reverse complement strand
CCGGCGGGGATGGGAGGACATAGCACCGGCAGTACGGCATCACATGCTCCCGGCCATCCTGGACGGTTCACTGGGCAGTGATCCCCTGGAGCGGCTGCTCTTTTACGTGGACAAGCTGATCCGTGAGACCTACCTCGGTCCCAACGAAAGAATTGACGGCTTCATACAGCGACATCCGGACGGGGCAAGAGAGCTTGAAGCAGTGAGGAAAGAGCTTCTCGTGCTGGAGAAAGAGTTGGCCGGATCGGCCGGGATCCGGGCAATGGACCTGCGCAGGATATGCTTTGTCGCCTCCCTGTCGAGTGAACCGGACCCCCGCCGCCTGTGATGAAGGGACGCGCAGTGCGGCGGGACCGGACACCACACTGCCATTTACCTCTGAAAGAAGTCCGCGATCCGCTCAAGATCGAGTGAACTGTCCAGATCGTAGTACTCATCCGCCAGGGCCACCCGCCGCTCCCACATGGTCAGGCGGGCAGCGTGGCGGCCGGCGGTGTAAAAATCGGCGTAAAATGCATAACCTGCCCTGCTCCCCTGATCGGGAGAGTTCTCCAGACGCACCTGCCGCAGCAGGGCGATGAACCCGGCCACCTCCTGCGGCTGCACGAGCTCGACGGGATCTCCGGTCCCGCCATCCCTGATGATGATGCGATCCACCGCATCCAGCTCTTCCGGAAACACGTCGTCCATCCCGAGGAGGCGGAGCACCTGGCAGCCGGAAAACGCGGCCAGAGACACCGCAACGCACAATACTGCCGCCATCAGCCGCACCTCAGCACCTCCCATCTCCCGCAGCGTCGAGTCACACATGATAGACGCACTAACCGCCCCGGTGGTTCCCACCTCAGCGGTTAATTGGGGCGCCCGGGCGCGGCCTCTCAGCCGCCGCCATCTTCCAGATGGGGGCCGTATTCAACCAGCATGGACCACAGGTTCTCCTCTTCCAGGCCCTCGCGCAGTCTCACGGTCACATCACTGTAAAGCTGCTGGGGGTTGTCGGTCACGGCAAACTCCCGGCTGGCATCCAGAAGCACCGCAGCAGCTGTTCGCGCGGCAGTCTCCAGGTCACCCGCCAGCTCCAGCTCACCCTCCTCTTCTATGTCGTAAAAGACACGGAAAATGGCCTCATACAGACCGGAGAGGAACCGGAAATCCTCCTGCGGCATGTCACCGCCCATGACGTGGACAAATTGATATGATGAAAATAGATCTTTGTCCGCGTAGGCCAGCTCATCCCCCGCATCTGCATCTTCATCCATTGCCGCGACTTCCCCGAGGTGATCTGCGGCCGAGCGCAGGTTTCCACCGGCGAAGTAGAAGGCCATCTCCCTTATCGCCGCCTGCTCCTCCCCCTTCTCCTGCAGAGTGCCGTACATGTAGACATTGGTGATGATGCTTGCAAGGAGGACCAGCGCCACAATGACCAGGGGCACTACTCCGATGCTGATTCCACTTCCGGAATTTTTCTTATTTGGTGCGATGAACATCCACCCCTCCCTCACCGCCAAAATGCCGGCATCTTGCGCTTCCTGGCGTTGGCAGGTATCATTTGCCGCCGCGAACACTGCCAGGAAGCACCATTATTCACCGGCGGCCTTATAATGTCACCCTACAGCCATCCTATCACTGCCCGGGCTCGTTAACCATTGATGCCATTTTCGACCAGAGCAGGAGCGATGCCTGCTGTACACGGACAATCAAGTTGTCGACATGGACAATCTCCATCACCAATATGATTATTGCCGTATAGTGGTATCATGAGTATAATATGAATAATGCGATCACAAATTGGGTGAAGGCCGTGAGAGTGATCTGACGCTAGTATATGCGAATTTCAGCACTGCAGATGCGCCTAACCGACCTTTCTCCAGCATCAGCCCTACCTGCCAACTGACCGCCAGGAGGAAGGCGCCCAGTATCGGCTTGTTGAGCCGCGCGGCCGCGGCACTTTACTCAGACAACAGGGCCGCAGTAGGGGGTGAGAGGAAAGTTCACCCCCCGGGGTGATTGCATTGTGGTCCCGGAGACATAAGATGAAGACGGTGCAGCACACCGCAAGATACCGGAAACACAACGGCATCGAACGGAGTTCGGTTCTCTGGGGAAGTTGAAGGTGCTGTACTGACTCCAGGCAATGCAGAATCAAATAAGGTGCAGTATGCAGGGACTTATTGTACGTTGTCGATTTGTGGTAGAATTGAGGAACGATCTGCAGGTGTAGGGATTTATAGCTGCTTGCGGACACCATGCGGTGGGCAGATGACATTCTGAATACTGTGAGGAGAGGGTGCGCACGGTGCGGGGTAAAGGCACGGCAGGACGAACGACGGGATTAATCCTTATGATCCTGGGAGCAGCACTGCTCCTGTGGCCGGCTGCCCAGTACGTGTATGCCCAGTACCACCAGAACAGGCTCATGGAAGAGTTTGCGGAGTCATCGACTCCTCAGCCGACCATGGAATTGCCGGGGGAAAGCGCATCCGATGAAGGAACGGTAGCCTCTGACCGGGACGAGCGACCGCTGGCGGCCCAATATCGGGTCGAAGTAGAAACCTACGACCTGGAAAATGACGGACCCTTTGTCATCAGGATAGAAACCCTGGGAATAGAGCTGCCCCTGGTGTATGGAGTTGAACCCGAAGACCTGTCCGTTGCCCCGGGATTCTACCCGCAGGGAGTAGGACCGGGTGAGAAGGGGAACATGGCAATTGCGGGTCACCGGACCACCTACGGGGCTCCATTCCGCCATCTGAATGATCTCAACGACGATGATCATATTGTGGTTGCCTCGCCGGAGGCTGAGTATGTCTATGCGGTGGAGGAAGTCTTTGTCGTTGACAGGTACGCGTGGGAGGTCATCGATCCCACGCCCGAGCCGAAGCTAACCCTGACCACATGTCACCCCGTGGGAAGTGCGGAGGAGCGATTAGTGGTGCGTGCAGGATATGTTGAGCGTCGGTCGCGTTCGGGAGGTGGAGAGCCGGGTCAATAAGACAAGTGAATATGTGAGGAACATGCAGGGGCTATGATGCTCGGGTTGCGATTGGTCACTTAGAACCCGTGTTGAGCCAGAGTGAAACCGACTGCGGCGGCAGTCGGTTTTTGTATATGTACGACTGTCGCCATAACTATTTCCGAAGGGCGGTATCAAAAATGAACCGTATATTCTCTGTTCTTGCACTTGTATTAGGAAGGAGAAAGTATATG
>PWGR01000171.1 GCA_003554565.1 Clostridia bacterium | reverse complement strand
GGGCGAGGTAGCCGAAGACACCGATGCTCATGCACACCCAGCCGGCGTGCCGACTGCGCTTCCAGGGCCACAGCAAGCCCAGGAAGAACGGGACGACGACGGCGGGTACCATGAATCCAGATGCCCAGATCCATATGTCCCAGATGGCGTCGAACTGGGTACTCATGAACCACGACAATACGGCAAACAGGATCATGGCCACGCGGGTGACAATGATCATGGACTTGTCGGAGGCTGCCGGGCGCAACCAGCGCTGATACAGATCCCGGCCGACCGCGGCAGCGGCGATGAGCAGACTGGAGTCGTACGTGGACATAGCTGCGGCCAGAACAGCTGTGGCCCAGATGCCAAACAATCCCGGCGGCAGCAAGGTGGCCACCGTTTCATAAATAGCCGTATCTCCGTGTATATCGGTTCCCACGAAGTACACTGCCATCAGTCCGATGGTTCCTGTACAGGTCATCCACAGCTGGTGAATGAACAGGTGCAGCTGCTGGGAGAACTGCGTCTGACCCGGCGATCTTGCCGACATCCACCGCTGGATCTGATACGCTGAAGCATACAGTCCCACGGAGATGATCGCCATCCTGGCAATCTCTGTCCAGTGCAGCCCGGAGTGCCAGATGATGTGCAGCGGCTGACCTGCAGCGGCGTGAGCATCGAGAATTCCCTGCCAGCCTCCTATCTGCCAGAAGCCGATGATGAAGGCCAGCGCGGCCATGTAGGCTATTACCAGAGACTGAATCACGTCAGTGATGGCCACCGTCCAGTAGCCGGCAAGAAAGACATAGGCCACAGAAACAGCAACCCCAATAATCGAGGCGGGAATAATGTCAATTCCGAACATGAAATTAATCAGGAAACCAATCCCGAGAACCTGCGCTCCAATTCGAGCAATCTGTTGAATTATGACCAACAGGGCAGATACGATCTGCGCAGCCCTCTCGTAGAAGTGCAGGGCGATGTCCGGCATGGTGAACAGGTCGCTGGGAAATATCCTGCGCGCGACCGGTGCCCACCAGATCATTCCCGTGCGTATGACGTTCATCATGGTCATGTTGAAGATCACCACTGCGATTCCCGTGGTGTAGGCCCGCCCTGGTATGCCCACGACAGTGGCGGCAGACGCCAGGGTGGCCAGGAAGGTTCCAGTGAGGATCGCCGATGTGATGATCCTGCCGCCAAGGAAGTAATGTTCAAAGGAACGTTCGGCGAGTTTCTTGAAGTACAGGCTTAAAATTACGAGAGCACCCAGATATAAAGGTGCAGTTATCTGATCCCAAAAGGATATGGCGCCTTCCACTTTCGCTACCTCCTTCTCTGAGAAGCAAGCATAGATTACCATCTTCTCGTAGATCTTGGTCGCGAAGGTTCAGGTTGCTACCGCAGGTGCAACGTTGTCAATGAGAACTATGTGCTTGGGATCACAATTGCGGGTGTTCTTATACTTAACTACTCGGGGAACATCACCTCCTTCCTTTGATTCGCTTTCTAGGTAAAGATGCAAATTCCTTCCGTATAAAATAATTTCAACGCGTGCTTC
Organism: Clostridia bacterium; assembly: GCA_003554565.1. Lineage (GTDB taxonomy): Bacteria > Bacillota > Sulfobacillia > SLMV01 > SLMV01 > PWGR01. Next base: position 1,666 of record PWGR01000171.1, on the reverse strand, counting down.
CGTCCCTTCAATGGGGGAGGCCCAGCAGGATTCCCTCACGGCACCCCCTTGCCCAGGTAGTAGAGGTAGTGAGTATGTGACCTCCCATAAAGGTAAGTCTTTGCTACGCGCAGTCGTTGGGATAGGGCCTCTTTTTCAGCGGACAACGTGTCAATTTCTCGGGATAACCGCTCCTGCTTCTCGCGCATGTCTTCATACTTGCCCAGCAGCTCGTCTACGTTTCCCCGCAGGGCACCAGATGCGAACACCAAATTCTCATCTGCTGCACTGAGAAGGGAGAAACCAGAATGGGCGTTGATAGAACGATTGGCAGTCCATATCCCATGTGCAAAGTATACATTGAGTACTAAAGACATTATCAGCACGCAGACCAAGATGAACAGGCGATCGGCGCCATCACTGTCCATTTCAAGCCACCTCCAAACCCATAAGTGGGATCAGCCGAACAGCAAGAGATGGATCAATGCACGCACAAACCTTCACCTCCGAAAAGGCGACATCACAGGGCAAATCTGCCGTTCATAGGTTCGGTTAACCGAGACATCCAGCTGTGGGATAGAATTCTTGCACCCCCGGCGCAAATCCTTCATGGACGGGCCCCATGGAGAATCTCATATTTGTGCTGTAGCACCAGGATATGATCAGGTAAACCTCTGTTCGGCAATCCCACGAAGCGTAGTGTAGTGCCATTTTTCTCAAGGCAGGACCGACAGGTTCGGGAACATCAAAACCTGATGGCGAGAAAATATGTTCACAGGGTGAGACCAACAAAGAACCGTTTGATGAAACCAGCCGAGTATCTGAGGGTTTGTGGAATTATCCTGGACGCCAGCTGGGGAAAAGCAGCAACCTCCGCCGCACCATTGTGAAAGTATTCCCGATGCCACTCGATCGAAAGATGGCTCCCTGCATCTATCCAGTCGTACGGGTTTTTCGAGCTCAGGGTATGTATATCACCCGTCGAGTCTCTTGCCCGCTTATCCCAGGTATAATAGCCGCCATCCTGGACGGTATAATGTTTCCACCTATCATCGAGCCAATCTTCGAGCTTACCGTGACCTCTGAAGGCGGTCCCGGCTGCGTGATGAGGAATGAAAACGTCCTGCAGCAGGTGGATCATACGCCCCAACTGATAGATAGCCCGATCCCGTCTTCCGAGAGTCCAGAAATTTTGGCCGATGACGAACAGCCGGGCCAGTTCATCTCCGGCACTCCTGTAAGTAACGTAGCCCCGGTGCGTCCAGGGATGATGGAAGTGAAACAAGTGCAGTACGTACCCGGCAGACCAGGGAAGATCGGCATCCCTCGCCCCCCGGGCAAGTAACGTGGTGTATTTCTCTTTCGTCCGTGAATTCCTTCTTTTCAAGAAATCATACACCGACCCCACCCCGTCATTTCTGAGGATCCTGACGGTAACGGGGATCATGTCGTAGTGATTCCGGTACTTGAAAAGGCGCCTCATGGAAAATTTCTTCATCTCGTTCATGTAACATCCTACGTTGGTCAGGCTCTATGGGTGATGAGAATCTCGCACATAAACCAGGAACTAGCAGCCTGTGTGAGAATTTATGAATTTTGGCTAGGTTTTGGCGGTTCGGTGTCGAATATGGAGAGTACTATGAGAGCAAAGAAGTTTCGCCCGCACCAGCCGGATCAACTGATGTTG
>PWGR01000071.1 GCA_003554565.1 Clostridia bacterium | reverse complement strand
TGCACTTCTCCAATGAGCCGGGGCTGTACGACCCGGAGAATGGATTCGGCTTCAACCACGGAAATAACATCCTGGTATCCGATGAAAGAGGTATGCAGATGGGCACGGTCCCGACTGACAAACAGTGGTGCCTGCTCAAGCTGTGATTGAGCTGGATGCGGGTGACGCGCGGCTTCACGGTGCATCACCCGCAGAAACTTTCAGTCGGAGGATGCAGTGCGCTCCAGTGAACCCGGATCCTCCCCGCCGCTGCGCTCCCAGCGATCGCAGCGCCCGCCCCAGCGGGCCACTACCTGTCCCTCGAGGGTGATGTCGGCAATCTCGCAGTTGTTGGCGCACCCGTCGCACTCAAAGCTGCCAGTTCGGTAGTCGTGCGCGGCAATTTCGAAGCCGCGGAAGCGGGTCCCGGAAAATGAATTCCGGCGCGCCTCCTCTCTGGCCAGAAGCGCCGCACCCAGTGCCCCCATCACATCGTAGTGCTCTGGTACGCGGATCGGAAGATCCAGGGTGTCCTCAAAAGCCCGCTTTATCCCGGCGTTGGCCGCTACCCCGCCCTGAAAAAGAACAGGCGCCCGGATATCTTTGCCCTTTCCCACATTGTTGAGGTAGTTGCGGACCAGCGCCTCACACAGGCCCGCCACAATATCGGGGAAGCCGTGTCCCAGCTGCTGTTTGTGCACCATATCGGATTCGGCAAATACGGAGCAGCGGCCGGCGATGCGCACGGGAGATCTGCTCTCGAGGGCATACTCGCCGAAGTCCTCGATCGCCACCCCCAGGCGGGAGGCCTGATGATCCAAAAACGACCCGGTCCCCGCCGCACAGACGGTGTTCATGGCGAAGTCCACCACCACACCATCCTGCAGTATGATCAGCTTGGAATCCTGGCCGCCGATCTCAATCACGGTCCGGACATCACCGACCTGCGTGAGTGCCGCCACGGCGTGGGCGGTAATCTCATTCTTCACCACATCCGCCCCTATGATGGCACCGGCGAGGGTGCGCCCACTGCCGGTGGCACCCACCCCGCCCAAATCCATACCTCCCGCAATATCCCCGATTTGCGCAAGACCCTGCTGTATGGCCCCGATGGGTCGGCCGCGGGTGCGCAGGTAGGCGGTCTCCATCACCTCCCCCGCTTCATTCAACGCGACGAGGTTGGTACTGACCGATCCGACATCAACTCCCAGATAACCGCGCATGCGTCTTCCCCTCACCCTTTCGCCGGCGAGATCTCAGAAGATCCACAAAAGCCTCGAGTCTGGTCTCCACGCCCCCACGGCCCGTCTGCTCGTCTATGAACAGGGTCATGACCGGGATCTCCCACTCCCGGCTAAGGGACGGGACAATGCTCTTGGCCACTATTTCCGGGATGCAGGAAAACGGGGCCAACTGCACCACTCCATGGTAGCCATTGCGGGCGTAGTCGATTATCTCTCCTATGCTGTTCTGTCCGTGCCCTCCCACGTTCTCGGGCAGGTACGGTTCAGCCACCTGAGCGATGTCCTCATCCCCCCACCGCAGGATGTCTGTGCGGGCGAAGTTAGTTAGAAACAGGCTTCTCTTCACCAACACCCCGAGCTCACCCAGCTTCTCCTCCAGGTGGAAGTTGGCGAACGGCTCCAGCTGTACATATATTTCCCCCACCACGCCGACTTTTAACAGATCATCGGGATCGATATCGGCGACCGGAACCGCTTCCAGGCGGGCCAGCCCCATTCGCCCGGCCTCCCGGACCTCTTCCACCGTCTCCGCCTCATCCACCAGCTTCAGGGCCGACTCGAAAGCAGCTCGCACAGAGCCGCGCCGCAGCTCCAGCGGGCGGAGCCGGTGCGACTTCATCTCCAGGTCATCGAGCACCAGGAGCTTCTGCCAGGTCAGGCGCAGTGCCCACAGTACCTGCAGCCAGGAGGCACTCCGCTTGAACCTGCGCACCTTACGGAAGAAGTCTGCGGGAGTGCGAAGCGGGGGCCAGAAGAAAATCATCTCGCAGTCGTATCCCAGATCATTGAGTATGCGCTGGTGCAGCTCCCCGTAGTAGCCGGCCCGGCAGGGCCCCTTCCCGCCGCCGCTGATCAGAAGTTCCGCCCCGCGCTCGAGGGCTTCTATGTAGGTGCCGAGGACGATCTTGAAGGGGATGCAGGCAAACTCCGGACTGTAGCGGGTACCGAGGGTCAGGGTCCTCTGCGTGGGCGGGTTGGGTTCGATCGGCTCATAGCCCAGGGAGCGGCACAGCGAACGAAAGGCGATCGCTGACGTACCCATGTGTGGATAGCTGACCTTCATGAAACGTGATCCCCCTCTTTCTGCCAGCGGAGCATGTCAACAAATGCCTCGGCCCGGGTCTGCAGTCCCAGCTCCCCGGTATGCTCGTCCACCGTCACCGCCATGAAGGGAACTGCCCGCCCTGCGGCCTCCAGCTCCAGCAGCTTGCTCACCATCGCATCCGGGCCGCAGCCAAAAGCAGTAATGTGCAGAAGCCCGTGCACCTGCCGCGTCTTCATGAGATGCATGCCCGTCCACAGCGAACGGTTGCTGTAGTACCAGAAGAGATTCTCGGGAAAGGCCCGCGATTCCCGCTTGAGTATTTCCTGGTCAATCATCTCCGGCGTGACCACCCGCACCCCCAGCCGGAACAGCTGGGGCAGAATGTCACCGCTGGAAAGCCGGTCATACAGCACATAGGGGTAGCCGACCACCCCGACGGTCAGATCAGCGTCAGTGGGCTGGGTAAAGCCCAGGGTCTGCAGGCCCTCGTCCCGGATGCGCCGGACCTCATCGCCCAGGGCGCACCGCGCGCGGTGCAGGGCCCGTACGGCCTTGAGCCGCAGCCCCCCGCTCATTTTCACCCCGAGATCGAGGAGCGGGCGCAGTCCACGCAGCCCGTGCGATCCCATCTGCAGCCGCGGGCTAAGGATCTCCGGCAGGTCGCTGACTGACGCGCGAACCATATCCGGAAGCCCCAGGAACTTGGGACACACGGTGTAGCGCATGCGCGAACCGGCCAGGCGCGGGATGAAAAGGTAATCTACCCTGTCGCGAAGCGCGGCCACGTGACCGTGAAACATCTTGATGGGAATGCACGCATCATTGACGGTCTCCCGCACGCCCTCATCCAGAATCGTCGGATTGGACGGCGGGGATGCCGCAACAGAGAAACCGAGCTCGCGAAAATAAGTTTCCCACAGAGGACGGAAACTGAAGTAGCCCAGATATCGCGGGA